>JAJYAH010000565.1 GCA_021779635.1 Pseudomonadota bacterium
CAGCCGCCAGTGAATGGTGCCGTCGCTTTCACGTTTCCGAATCAGTCCAATATCCCGTTCCATACGATGGACCCATTGATTATTGGGAAACAGTTGCGGCAGGGAGGCCTTCGTTCGAATTTCTGTCCACGTTAGTGGTCCGGGGGCCTGCTGCAGGGTGCTTGCGATTTTAGACTTGAAGTCATCGTAGGACATGCGCGCCTTCTTTTCTGGCTCGTTCCAAAGTTGACTATGACAGGCTGGACAAACTCTCGGGTCTTCCTCGACGCCACCACGTGGTATCCACTCATGGGCGCAACGCTCGCAACGAAACCCCATAACCGTAATCGGAACTCGAGCCATATCCCCTCCAACGCTGCAGGCGCACGGAGTAGCTCGAATCGCATGATTCTCAAATATTGATTAGCTAATCAATATTTGCTAATAGAAAGCGAAAGTCAAACGCTTATTGATGTTTCCGTTCCTTAGGTATTTCGCGGCTTTGGAGCTGCCTATGCAGCGCGGAGTTTCACCCCCGCCACAGTCGCATCGATGGCTCGCTGCCCGTCCTTCAGAAGGCTATGCCGGGCCATGTCGGCATCCCTCATCCCTCACACTACCGGCTTGACGCCGGGCAGCGCGGTGACGAGGTCGCGGAACGCCGCGCCGCGGATTTCGAAATTCCGGTACTGATCGAATGATGCGCAGGCCGGCGACAGCAGTACGACCGGATCGGCCAGCCCCGAGGCCGCCGCATCGCGCGCCGCATGGGCCACCGCGACGTCAAGCGTTTGGCTGATTTCGTGCGGCGCGCGATCGCCGAGCGTGGTCGCGAACTCCTGCGCGGCCTCCCCGATCAGATAGGCCTTGCGGACGCGCGGGAAATAGTCGGTCAGGCTCGTGATGCCGCCGAGTTTCGGTTTGCCGCCGGCGATCCAGAAAATATCGGCAAAGGACGACAACGCATGCGCCGCCGCATCGGCGTTGGTGCCCTTGGAATCGTTGACGAACAGCACGTTGCCGAGGCGGCCGACCTGCTCCATGCGGTGCGCGAGACCGGGAAAGCTGCGCAGGCCGTCTTGCAGAACTTGCCTGTCGACACCGAGCGCCAGCGCGGCCGCCGAGGCGCATGCCGCATTCTGCGCGTTATGCAAACCGCGCAGCGATCCGATGCCGCCGATCCGCGCGATCTCGCTGCGCGCGCCGCCGGCGGCGCGCCAGATGATTTCGCGCTCGACATAGACGCCGTCCGGAAGCGGGTTTTTAACCGAGACCCGGACCACCCGCTGGCCGGCGCGTTCGATCCGGTCGGCGCTGTTGCGGCTCCATCCGTCGTCGACGCCGACGATCGCGGTGCCCTGCGGCTGCACGCAGGCGACCAGACGCTCCTTCACCGACGCATAATGTTCAAGCGTACCGTGGCGATCGATATGATCCTCGCTGACATTGATCAGGATGCCGACCGAGGGATCGAGCGACGGCGAAAGATCGATCTGATACGACGACATCTCGATGACGTGCACCCGCCCCATGCGCGGCGGCTCCAGCGACAGGATCGCGGTGCCGATATTGCCGCCCATCTGGGTGTCGTAACCCGCGACGCGCATCAAATGCGCGATCAGCGCCGTCGTGGTGGATTTGCCATTGGTGCCGGTGATGGCGACGAACGGCGCATCCGGCGCATGACGACGGCGCTCCCGGCAGAACAGCTCGATATCGCCGATGACTTCGACGCCGGCCTGTTGCGCCGCCAGCACGGTCCAGTGCGGCGCCGGATGGGTCAGCGGCGCGCCGGGCGTCAGGACCAGGGCGGCGAAACCTGCCCACGATACTTTTCTCAAATCAGCCGTGGTGAAGCCCGCTTGCGCGGCCTCGGCAAGCTTGTCCGCGCCGTCGTCGCTGGCAATCACTTCCGCTCCGCCCGCCTTCAAGGCACGGCAGCTCGCGAGCCCGGACCCGCCGAGACCGAACACCGCAACCGTCTTGCCTGCGAAAGAAGTGACGGGGATCATGACAGAACCGTGCTCTTGGCTTTCTCGTTACCTCCCCCCTTGTGGGGGAGGTCGATGCTGCGCAGCAGCGGCGGGAGGGGGGCATCAACAAGCACAAGTTCGCAACAATACCCCTCTCCCCAACCCTCCCCCACGAGGGGGGATGGAGCAGAAAGAACTCGGTACGTTCCGGAATCGGGACTGCGCAAATTCAACGCGCTCACCGCAGCTTCAGGGTGGAAAGGCCGGCCAGCGCCAGCATCACCGAGATGATCCAGAACCGGATCACGATCTGCGGCTCGGTCCAGCCCAGTTGCTCGAAATGATGATGGATCGGCGCCATCCGGAAGATGCGCTTGCCGGTGAGCTTGAACGACGCCACCTGCACGATCACCGAGACCGCTTCCAGCACGAACAGCCCGCCGATCACGGCCAGCACGATCTCGTGCTTCACCGCGACGGCGATCGAGCCGAGCATGCCGCCGAGCGCGAGCGAACCGGTGTCGCCCATGAAGATCGATGCCGGCGGCGCGTTGAACCAGAGGAATCCCAACCCCGCGCCCAGCACCGCGCCGCACAGCACCGCCAGTTCGCCGGTGCCGGCGACGTAATTGATCTGCAGATAGTCCGAGAATACCGCATTCCCCGCGAGATAGGCGATCAAGCCGAAGCTTGCCGCCGCGATCATGACCGGCACGATGGCGAGACCGTCAAGGCCGTCAGTCAGGTTGACCGCGTTGCCGGCGCCGACAATGATGAACGCACCGAATATCAGGAAGAACCAGCCGAAATTCAGCACCACATCCTTGAAGAACGGGATCACCAGGGAGGTCGAGAACGGGTCGCGTCCGAGCCGCACCAGCGCGTAGCAGGCAGCCAGCGCGATCACCGCTTCGATCGCAAGCCGGATGCGGCCGGCGAACCCGCTATGGGTCTGCTTGGTCACTTTCAAATAATCGTCGTAAAAGCCGACGAAGCCGAAGCCCAGCGTGACCGCCAGCACGATCCAGATATAGGGATTGAGCGGGTTGGCCCACAGCACCGTCGACACCACCACGCCGGAAAGAATCATCAACCCGCCCATCGTCGGCGTGCCGATCTTGGTGATGAGATGCGATTGCGGACCGTCGGTGCGGATCGGCTGGCCCTTGCCCTGGCGCAGCCGCAGGTGATCGATGATCCAGGGACCGAACAGAAACACGAACAGCGCTCCGGTCACCATCGCCCCGCCGGTGCGAAAGGTGATGTAGCGAAACACATTCAGGAATGTACGGAATGCACCCAGACCGGGCACGGTATTGGAAAGGTCAATCAGCCAGTAAAACATTCAAACCGCCTATACCGCAGCTTCGTCGAGTGCGGCCTTGCCGGGAAAGCGCTTTTCGAGCGCGTTGACAATCGTTTTCATCTTCGAGCCCAGCGATCCCTTGACCATGATCGCATCGCCGGCGCGAATCGCCGCAACGGCCTGGGCTTCGAGACTAGCAGCACTCTCGGCATAGCCGCCCCGTTTGCCGGTGGAAAGAGCGTCCCACAGATTGCGCATCAGCGGACCACAACAATACACCAGATCGACGTGATTGGCCTTGATGGCCTCGACCAGACCGCGATGCAGTTCGGGGCCGGTCGGTCCCAATTCGAGCATATCGCCGAGCATCGCGATGCGCCGGCCATGCGGGCCGACCGCCGCCCGGCCGAGCACGTTCAGCGCCGCGGCCATCGATGCCGGATTGGCATTGTAGCTTTCATCGATCAGGGTGGCCTCACCGCTGGCGACTTCCAGCGCACGCCGCACACCGCGGCCCGCGGCCGGCTCGATCTGCGACAGCGACAGCGCCGCGAGCGCCAGATCAGCGCCCGCCAGCGACGCCGCCGCCAGCACCGCGAGCGAGTTCATCGCCATGTGACGGCCCGGCATGCCGAGCTTGTAGGTGATGTCGTGACCGAGAATATTGGCATGAACCGCCGAGCAGGCGGCGTGCAGCGAGACGTCGAGCAGCCGCGCGTCGGATTTCCTGTTGGCGCCGAACGAAACGATGCGCGAGATGCCGAGTTTCTTGGCGCGCCTGGTCAATCGGGCGAACTGTGCATTGTCGCGGTTGAGCACCACCGCGCCGCCGGGTTCGACCCCTGCAAAGATTTCCGCCTTGGCGTCGGCGATCGCCTCGATGCCGGCAAAGAACTCCAGATGCACCGGCTCGACCGTGGTGATGATGGCGACCTGCGGACGGACCAACCGGACCAGCGGCTCGATTTCGCCGGCGTGATTCATCCCGATCTCGAAGATCGCAAAGCGCACCGAGGCCGGGCAGCGCGCCAGCGACAGCGGTACGCCCCAGTGATTGTTGAACGACGCGGCCGAGGCATGGGTCGGCCCCTGCGCGCCCAGTACGCGCCGCAGCGCTTCCTTGGTCGAAGTCTTGCCGACCGAGCCGGTGACTGCGATCACCTGCGCATCGAGCCGCGCGCGTGCGGCACGCGAAAGATCGACGAGGCCGGCGAGCACGTCCTCCACCACCAATAGCGGCGCGTCGCTTTCAAACCTGTCGCCCTGCGCTGCTTCGACCACCGCCAGGGCCGCGCCCGCCTTCAACGCCGCCGCCACGAAATCATGTCCGTCGTGCACGTCGCCCTTGATCGCGAAATAGGCTTCTCCCGGCGCGATGGTGCGGCTGTCGATGGAAAGGCCCGAGACCGCTTCCGGCAACGCACCGCTGCTTGAGGCGCGCATCGCTGCCGCCATCGCCGACGACGTCCAAAGCGGCGTGGTGCTCATGCGACCCTCGGTGCCAGCGCTGCCGCAACCGCATCGTGATCGCTGAACGGCAAGGTGCGGTCGCCGACAATCTGTCCGGTCTCGTGGCCCTTGCCGGCAATCAGCAGCGCATCGCCCGGCTGCAGACCGGCAATCGCGGTCCGGATCGCAAGGGCGCGATCGGCGATGTCGCTGGCGCCGGTCGCCGCGCTCAGGATGGCGGATCGGATCAGATCGGGATTTTCGCTGCGCGGATTATCGTCGGTGACGATGACGCTGTCGGCATTCTCGGATGCGATCGCGCCCATCAGGGGCCGCTTGCCGGCATCGCGGTCGCCGCCGGCGCCGAATACCACCACGAGCTTGCGTTTCGCATAGGGCCGCAGCGCCTGCAGCGCCTTGGCCAGCGCATCGGGC
>JAJYAH010000566.1 GCA_021779635.1 Pseudomonadota bacterium
GATGTGATGGTTCGGAAGCAGCTCGGACACACCGCCCGTCAGATTCGGCGTCTTGGTGCCGGGAAGCGCGTCGATCACCTTGTCAGCATCGACCGACTTCGCCTTTTCGACCGCCTTCACCCACATGTTGAAGCCGATGTAGGTGGCTTCCATCGGGTCATTGGTCGTGCGCTTCGGGTTCTTGGTATAGGCCTGCCATTCCTTGATGAAGGCCTCGTTGGCCGGCGTCTTGATCGACTCGAAGTAGTTCCAGGCCGCGAGATGGCCGACCAGCGGCTTGGTATCGATGCCGGCCAGTTCTTCCTCGCCCACCGAGAACGCGACGACCGGAATGTCGGTTGCCTTGATGCCCTGGTTGCCGAGTTCCTTGTAGAAGGGCACGTTGGCGTCGCCGTTAATGGTCGAGACCACCGCGGTCTTCTTGCCGGCCGAGCCGAACTTCTTGATGTCGGCGACGATGGTCTGCCAATCGGAGTGACCGAATGGAGTGTAGTTGATCATAATGTCTTCTTGGGCAACACCCTTTGACTTCAAATAAGCTTCGAGAATCTTGTTGGTGGTGCGCGGATAAACGTAATCGGTGCCGGCCAGCACCCAGCGCTTCACCTTCTCCTCCTTCATGAGGTAATCGACGGCGGGAATCGCCTGCTGGTTCGGCGCCGCACCGGTGTAGAACACGTTGCGCTCGCTCTCTTCGCCCTCGTACTGCACGGGGTAGAAGAGGATCGAGTTCAGCTCCTTGAACACCGGCAGCACGGATTTGCGCGACACCGAGGTCCAGCAGCCGAACACGACGGAGACCTTGTCCTTGGTGATCAACTCACGGGCTTTTTCCGCGAACAGCGGCCAGTTCGAGGCGGGGTCGACGACCACGGCCTCAAGCTTCTTGCCGAGAACGCCACCCTTCTTGTTCTGCTGATCGATCATGAACAGGACGGTATCCTTCAGCGTGGTTTCGCTGATGGCCATGGTGCCAGAGAGCGAGTGAAGAACGCCGACCTTGATGGTGTCCTCCGCCTTGGCCGACGTAAACGCGGCTAAGCCAAGAACCAGCCCTGCGGTCGCCACCAGCCAGCGGCGGCGGCTCAGAGGTATCGCTATATCGTGAGTTCGTTGAATAGGCATGAGGTGTCATCTCCCTGACGCAGACGTTAAACGCTGCGAAACGGCCCACGGCCGCCTGCGTTAACGGAATCGCAAGAACCATGCCACGGTGCCAGCGAGAGATAACCCGATGGCTTCATTGAGGAATTCCGCGCTGCGCACTGAATTGGCAACATTCATGCCTAATATTTGGACTGTAAAAATGTATACTTCATCGGCAAACCGTCTAATTATTAAGCAATTGTGAGGGATTGGCTATATTTTTAGCATGGGATTTCGACGTCGCCGTGCAGAAACGAGGAGCAATCAAGGCGCAAACCAGGCTATTTTGCGCTTTCTTGGCCAAAGCCAAATCTTCATTTCATGATTCACCTTGAAAGCGCCGCGTTCGTGTTCCATATGAACGCCACGACCCCGGATTCTTCGGGTCACTGCGAGCCGCGTGTTCTGAGCCCGTCCAACGGTTTCTGGCTTGCCCCTTCAGCTAACCAAAACCGACGCCCCAGACACGCGGGTGTCTCTGACACCCCCTCGCGCGCTCCTGGCGATTACTGCCGGGCGCCTGCCTTTTATAATGGAAAGAACCAACCTTTTGACCTCCTTTCAGGATTTCGGCCTCGCCGATCCCATCTCGCGTGCGCTCAAAGAAGAGAATTATGTCACGCCCACTCCGATCCAGGCCCAAACCATTCCCCTCGCACTCGCTGGCCGCGACGTCGTCGGTATCGCCCAAACCGGCACCGGCAAGACCGCAGCCTTCGCGCTTCCGATCCTGCACCGCATTCTGGAGAACCGTATCAGACCGCAGCCCAAGGCCTGCCGCGTGCTGGTGCTCAGCCCGACGCGCGAACTGTCGGGACAGATTCTCGACAGCTTCAACGCCTACGGCCGCCACATGCGTCTGACATCGGCGCTGGCGATCGGCGGCGTGCCGATGGGACGCCAGGTCCGCTCGGTCATGCAAGGGGTCGAAGTCATGGTGGCCACGCCCGGCCGCCTGCTCGATCTCGTGCAAAGCAACGGCCTGAAGCTCGGACAGGTCGAGTTCCTCGTGCTCGACGAGGCCGACCGCATGCTGGACATGGGCTTCATCAACGACATCCGGAAAATCGTCGCCAAACTGCCGGTCAAGCGGCAGACGTTGTTCTTCTCGGCGACGATGCCGAAAGACATCGCCGAACTCGCCGAGCAGATGCTGCGCGATCCGGCACGCGTGGCCGTGACGCCGGTTGCCTCGACGGTCGAGCGCATCACCCAGCGCATCATTCAGGTCGATCACTCCGCCAAGCCGGCATTGCTGGCGCAGCTCCTGAAGCAGGAGCCGGTCGATCGCGCGCTGATCTTTACCCGCACCAAGCATGGCGCGGACAAGGTGGTAAAAGGCCTCGCAAGGGCCGGCATCACCGCCGACGCGATCCACGGCAACAAGTCGCAGAATCATCGCGAGCGGGTGCTGGCGGCATTCCGCTCCGGCGAGATCCGCACGCTGGTTGCCACTGATATCGCCGCACGCGGCATCGATGTCGACGGCATCAGCCATGTGGTGAATTTCGACCTTCCCAATGTGCCCGAGACCTATGTCCATCGCATCGGCCGCACCGCGCGCGCCGGCGCGGACGGTGTGGCGATCTCGCTCTGCGCCGGCGAGGAGATCGCGTATTTGCGCGACATCGAGAAACTGATCCGCATCACATTGCCCAGGGAAGACCGCCGCACGCCGGGTCATCGCGACACGGCGCCGGCACCGGCGCAGCACCGAGGCGCGCGGTCCGGGCCGCGCGTGCACCCTGCCAGGGGCCACGACGCTGCGCCGGGCGCGAAAGGGCCTCGCCGTCACCGCCGTCCCGGTGGTAATAATGGCGCTCAGCAGACCAACCGGCCGGAGCCGTCCCGTCCGTCGCATGGTGACGGCAAGGCCGAAGGGATGCAGGGAGTTGCCTTTTTGCATCGCGAAAGCCGACCGAATACCCGACCCAACCGGACCCAGCGGCCACAACGCTAGCTGTCGATCGACCTGGAGATAAACATGGCTAAAGAAGAGCTGATCCAGTTCGAAGGACTGGTGACCGAAATCCTCCCCGACGCACGTTATCGCGTGCAGCTCGATGCCGGCCACGAAATCGTCGCCTACACCGCGGGCAAGATGAAAAAGAACCGGATCAAGACACTGGCGGGCGATCGGGTGACGATCGAGATGTCGCCCTATGACCTAGAGAAGGGCCGCCTCATCTTCCGCCACAAGGATGAACGTCCGGGTGGCGGAGCTCCGCGTGGTGCGCCGCCGCGCGGCCAATTCCGCCGCCGGTAGGTACCGCCGCAACTGCGTCGAAACCGCGTATGACAAGACGACGTCGGTACGCGGTTTCCGGCCGCACCTGCGAATCCCGGCAAATCAAAAAATCGTGCACCTCAGGATTGTTTTGAGGGCTGGCATCGCATAATATGGACTAATCGATTTTCGGCCGGACGACATTAGCTATCCACCGGTACAGCCGGTTTAGACGCTGACGACCCTTCCAAAAATTCGATCTCACCAGCCCATCGAAAGTGGGCTTCTACTATATCTATCTTGAGAAGGGACTACCCCCGTGAGCATGGGAACCGTGAAGTGGTTTAACGCAACCAAGGGCTTCGGCTTTATCCAGCCGGATGACGGCGGCAATGACGTGTTCGTGCACATCAGCGCCGTGGAACGCGCCGGACTTGGAACACTGCGTGAAGGCCAGAAGATCAGCTACGAGATCGTGGCCGATCGCCGCTCTGGCAAGTCTTCGGCCGACAATCTGCGCGCCGCTGGCTAAGCGAAACCCGCTCGTCCGGCTTTTTGCAAGCCGCGTCCATCGAGGTTTCTCCGCCCAGACACCCAAACAAGAAAGGCCGCGCTGACGCGCGGCCTTTTTCGTTCGCGCAAAGGTGCGCTTTGATCCGGTTCAGAGCGTCGTGCAGGCCGTAGCAGGGCTGTAGTAGACACAGGTCGACTGGCGCGGCCGCGTATAGGACACGTCGCTCAACGTCACGCCTGTCTTCGCCATCACGTACCCGATCGTGGGTGTATAAAGGTATTTCACCTCACTGAAGATCAGATAGGTCCCACCGACCGCCAGCTGCGCCGGTATCGCAATGGTCGAGGTTACCGTGTGGCCTGCTCCCAGCACGACGCCACCCGACGACGTCATCGTCGCCGACCTGCTCCATTGCACCCGTGCCTTGAACGTGTTTGGGTCGATATACAATTCGGTAATCGTGGCCGTCGTCGGCGTCGGGGAATACGGCGTCATAATTGCGTTACTCGCCGCGAAAAAATTCGTCATGTCGCTGTCGGCGACCGTCGTCGACTGCGATGTCAGATCCGACAGTGTTCGCGCGATCAGCGTGACCTTGCGATCGACCGCCACGCCGGAAGAGAATTCGACCGTTCCGAAGAACATCACCAGCATGATCGGAACGATCACGGCGAACTCTGTTGCCGCGATACCGCGGCGATCCTCAATCAGATCAAGGACGGCGTGGCGCATTCGCAGCCGGATCATCGATAGCGTTTTCATCGATCTGCCCATTAGCAAGTGGATGTCGGAGCAGTGAAAGGCTCATTGCGGAATGCGGCCGTGGCGACCAGCAGCCGCTGGTTGCCCGCCAAATTCGAAATGTTGTAGCCAAGCCCGGTGACGAACAGCGGCCATTGATAGAACAACCGCACCACAACGATCTCGCCGGCGTTGCCGGGACAATATTTCATGTTCCCGCTGGTGAAAGTACCGGTGGCGTCGATCTCGCTGTCGATGGTCACGGACGTGAAAGACGAATAGCTTTTGACGTCGACATAAATATTATTGCAGGTGAACAACGCGACGATTTGCGGGCAGACAACATTGGTTTTGAATGCGGCCGCATTATAGGATGCACTCTGCGCTTGACCGGTTTCGATCATGCGCGCGGAATCCTGCGTGATGGTCTCGAGCACCTGGCTGGCAAAGAACATCAAGGCTGTTTCGACAATCGCAAACAGCAGCGCAAAGAAAACCGG
>JAJYAH010000567.1 GCA_021779635.1 Pseudomonadota bacterium
TCCACTTCAGTCATTCGCCCTCTTTTGGATGAATCGTTTCGGCACCGCGTCACAGCCTATAACGCGTCACAGCTTATGACTCGCGTCATAACCCGTGAACTCCTAGAGTGCAGCGAACAGTGCCTGCCTTAGATCTTCGAAACAACGGGCTCCCTATTACCGTGGCTCATGAAGACTAAAGCAGAAAAAGATTAGGTAACTCTCCCTGCATAAGCAAGTTAATGATTTCCTGACTGTCGCACTGCAACGTCGAGGGGACCTTCGATCGGCGAAGTCAACATTAGAGTGGTCGATTCGTTCCCAACCTCGCGGCTTCGAACGGCTCAGCCAGACACTGATGGGTAAATCGGGATGGGCAAATTAGCATTTTTTGGTAGCCCGTTATCTCGCCCAGTTGCCTGCCACGTGGGTTCTGATGAATTCGCAGGATGGGCGTTGTACCTCGCAGGCCTGGTGCTTGGGACGATCTTCGCTCTGATGCTAATTTTCTTCGCTTTGATGCTATTTTCCGACGCCAGCCGTGCGCAGGAGCAAAAAGCGCTCGCGCCGTTCGCCATCTCCGAGGTCGCGCCCGGCGTCTATGTTCATATCGGTAACATCGAATTGATGACCGAGGCCAATCAGGGTGATGCGGCCAATGTCGGCTTCGTCGTCGGCGACGATGCGGTTGCCGTCATTGATTCCGGTGGCAGCGCCCGCGAGGGAGCGCGCCTGCTGGCCGCGATCCGCGGCGTGACGTCAAAGCCGATTCGCTATGTCATCAATACGCACATGCATCCCGACCACACATTTGGCAATGCGGCGTTCGCGCAGGATGGAACCATTTTTGTCGGACACAGGAATTTGCCCCGCGCGATGACGGCGCGAGGTGATTATTACCTGAAGGCCTTTCGTGCGGTGCTCGGCGATGCGCTGATCGATGAAGTGAAGATTATTCCGCCGACGCTCCTCGTCGACGATGAATTGCAGATCGATCTCGGCCGGCGAATATTGACGTTGAAGGCCTGGGGGCCCGGGCATACTGACAATGACTTGACGGTGTTCGACAGCACAACTTCAACCCTGTTTGCGGGCGATCTCCTGTTCGTCGGGCATCTGCCGGTCATTGATGGCAGCATTATCGGCTTTCTCGCTGACCTCGAGGAACTTCAGCGCCTGGCCGCCGAACGCGTTGTGCCCGGGCATGGTCCGGTCCCAACCGATTGGCGGGGCGCCGTCGACGACGAGCGACACTATCTCGAGAGTCTTGCCGGCGAAGTGCGCAGCCTTATTGCTCAGGGGATACCCCTTACCAAAGCGGCAAGGGAGGCCGGGCGAAGCGAGCGGTCACGATGGAAATTGTTCGACGAATACAGCTCGCGCAATGTCATCGCGGCGTTCGGCGAGCTTGAGTGGCAGTGAGCCCTGCTCTGGCCCCGGCGCGGCTTGTCGGTGGCTGGCAATTCATATAGACTTGCCGCTGTTTCATGATGGAAAAGGAATTCGACGATGTCGATTTTCTCCAGAGTGATCGCCCCTGTCCTGATCGCGACGGTTTGTTTTGCGGGATCGCCGTCGGCGCGCGCCCAGTCGGCCGCTGCCGGATCGGAGCAACCCTCGGAAGAGACCTGGAACAACATCAAGGGCGATATCTTCAAAGATCATCCGATCCTCGACGGCGCCGGCCTCGTGATCCTTGATGCGCCTCGGCGTGCCGAAGACGCCGCCGTCGTTCCGATCGGCATGCGCGTCAACTTCACCGCCGGCGACAAGCGCACGCTTCAATCGCTGACGCTTGTCATCGACGAGAATCCAGCGCCTGTCGCCGCAACGTTCACGATCGGCCCGCATTCCGGCGTGACATCGATTTCTACACGCGTCCGGGTCGATACCTATTCCTATGTGCGCGTCGTTGCCGAACTCAGCGACGGCCAGCTCTATGGCGTCAAGGCTTACGTGAAAGCCTCCGGCGGCTGCTCCGCGCCGGCGGCGGCGAACGCCGACGCCACCAAGTCGATGCTCGGTCAAATGAAATTCCGCACCTTCCATTCGGAGGCCGACGCGCTGCCCGAGGCCCAGATCATGCTGCGCCACCCCCAGAATTCCGGCCTGCAGATGGACCAGTTGACGCGGCTTTACGTGCCGCCGTTTTTTATCGAGAACCTGAAGATCTGGCAGGGCGACGATCTTGTGGTAGCGATGGATGGCGGGATTGCAATATCCGAAGATCCGAATATCCGCTTTAACTATAAGCCCAACGGCGCCGCTAACTTTCGCGCCGAAGCAACCGACACCAGCAAAGACCGGTTCAGGGACGAGTGGTTGATCGAGAAATCGATGCTATAGCGGACGGCGATCGACGAATTCGGTTCAAAAGCAGCGAATTTCTGCTTCCGCTTGTGCCCGGCGGAATTCCTGCAATGCAAGCTTGGCCGGCTCGGTCGAACGAAATTCAGAACCGACCGGCCCTGTAACCTGGGACATCGAGATAATTGTCTCGGCGGCCACGTAGTGGTCGTAAGGAATAATCGACGCAATCACGTCGATCGAGCACGAGCATTTTTGCAGAAGCTCCTGTGTTTCGCCGTTGGCCTTCATGCACCCGAAGACATAGTCAGCGCGCGCCGAGGTCGGATAATCATTGAGGTCGTCAGCCTTCGCATGCGACGTCGCAGCGACGATCAAAGCCGCCAGCAGCGCGCTCGATCGGAGCAGGGTACGCAACGGAGCCGTCGTTAACGGCTCTCGTCGCAATTGCTCAGGATTTTTTGCCGTCGGCCCCAAACTGTTTGAGATAGGCGATGACATTGTCGATGTCCTCATCCTTTGGCAAACCGGGGAAAATCATCTTGGTGCCGGGAACCTTGGCGCGGGGATTTTTCAGATATTCCTTCAAGGTCGCCTCGTCCCAGGTGATGCCGGAATTCTTGTTGGCTTCGCTGTAGGAGTAGTCAGAATACGTGCCGGCCTTGCGGCCGACGATGCCGTTGAGCACCGGCCCGACGGCGTTCTTGGCTCCCTCGCCGATTTGGTGGCAAGCCCTGCATTTGAGAAATACCTTCTCGCCAAGGGCAGCATCCTGAGCGCCCGCGGCGCCCGCCATGCCGGCAAGCGCGAAGGCAGCGAAAATGTAAACCTTAAGATTTGTCACTGGCCTATCCGTGATTTGAGCGTCCAATGAATCACAGCAGCCAATTCGCGCCGCTCCGATCGCGAACCAACGTTTGCAAAATCAGCAGCCTTGGTCAAGCTAGGGCTTGGTATGATGTCGATGATCAAGCACCGACCCGTGAAGGGCCACCGTCATTCGCAGCTTTCGATGATGGCAATGTTAGCGGAGGCCCGTAATATCAACTACCGTGGGGAGGACCAGTTTCGGGCCTTTATGGCATGGAGCTCATGCCTGCGCGCGAATTTCCAGATACAGTGCCGAAGGATGCTCACGACGGGTTGGCACCTATATTGCGCTGCGAAAACATGATTCGGATTAACGGAATTGCCAGATTGAACGAGCGCCTCATATTTCCCGTTCGTTTGTCGTCATGGCGGAGCTGCACGGTTAAATCATGTCTGTTGTTCGTACTTGCGCTCATTCCGACCGATGGCCACACCGAACCAATCGAGACTGAACATCTGTTCGGTTTCACCATAGGAAGCGATACCGGCGACGTCGGAGAAAGAGAGATAGAGGGGTCCGTAACTGGCCGATTTGCGAAGCAAGCCGGAACATTCGACGCGGCTTCCAGCACGATGTCTGCGGAATTCGTTCCGATGCCAAATCTCCGGACCGAACTTACCGCAGCGGTCGTTTCCTATGACGTTGCCGGCGTCAGCGGGTTCGCCGATCAGCGCTATACCGCATTTGGAGGCCTGTCTGCCGACATCCGCTACAGGATACTCGATCGTGCGACGGCGCCGTTCGGCTTTGCGATCGGCGCCGAACCCCATTGGGGGCGGGCCGATGACATCACCGGTGAACCCGTCAGCCAATACGGCAGCGACTTCGTCGCCGCCGCCGACTGGGAGATCATCCCCGAGCGTGTCGTTGCGGCCTTCAACCTGCTCTATCAGCCCGAAACCGAGCGTTCGAAGCTGACCGGCACCTGGTCGCAGCAATCCATGGCCGGCGTCGCATTTGGCGTGATGGCGCAGGTTAAATCGGGGATTTTTGTCGGCGGCGAAGCGCGCTATCTGCGCCAGTACGATGGATTTGGGCTGGACGTGCTCGCCGGACAAGGCTTTTTCATTGGGCCGACGATCTATTTCAAGCTTTCCGAACGAGCGTGGATCGCAGCCGCGTGGAGCGCCCAGGTTGCGGGCCAGGCAGCGACCGTCGCCGGTTCGCTCGATCTGGTAAATTTCGAACGCCGACAGGCTCGCCTCCAGTTCGGGGTAAATTTTTGAGCGTGAGCCGGCGCGACGGTTGGGTCCCGCGAACGTCCATATTGACCGCTTCTATTTGGTGCAGTCCTTCAGACTTTTCTCCTCGATCGAAAAGATCGATCCTGCCTTGACCTGAATGTTCGGGACAACGCAGGTCCGTCCGCTCTTGTCGACAATCTTCACATCGTAAGTGCCAGAAGCCGTATCGGTGATCTTCAGGCGTTCGTCATGATCGACCGTATGGTCCTTGTCGTTGTCGGCCTGGTTCCGGCCCCACTCGTTCTTGCCGGTCGGTGAAAATTGCAACGACGTGATCGTATTGGCCGTCAGGTTCCAGAACTGGGTATCTTTTGCCGACGCGCTTATCGGAATGAATACCAGAATAAAAGCTATCAGAGTCGCCGCCTTGGCCATTGCTTGCTGCTCCCCGGAAAGTTGCGGCTCGATCCTCTGTTTCCGAGGCGATCCCGCTTGATGCGGTGTTCGGTGATGCCATTGGTTGGTTGGCGCAATTGTTACTATCAATCCCCGGCCCTCGTCGCAATCCCGCCTTGGGCGCGTCCGTCCGCCAAAAAGACGCAGGCACGAAGTGGCAACACCGGACGACTGCGCAGCGTCGAAATTGCTGCGTTTGACGGGGGGAGGAGTGCCTCAGGATCTCAATCGCGCGGCGTGCCAGCGCATGTGATCTTCCATGAAGGTCGATACGAAGTAATAGCTATGGTCATAGCCGGCCTGGCGGCGAAGGGTAAGCGGGATTGCC
>JAJYAH010000568.1 GCA_021779635.1 Pseudomonadota bacterium
GACCACCGAATATCTCGTCAACGCCGACATGATGCAGATCAAGATGGCGCAGGGCGCCAAGCCCGGCGAAGGCGGACAGCTGCCCGGCCACAAGGTCGACGCGACCATCGCGCGAGTGCGGCATTCGACGCCCGGCGTCGGCCTGATCTCGCCGCCGCCGCATCACGACATCTATTCGATCGAGGATCTGGCGCAGCTGATCTACGATCTCAAGAATGTCAATCCGGACGGCCTGGTCTCGGTCAAGCTGGTCTCCGAAATCGGCGTCGGCACGGTTGCGGCGGGGGTTGCGAAAGCGCGCGCCGATCACGTGACCATCGCCGGCTTCGAAGGCGGCACCGGCGCGTCGCCGCTCACCTCGATCAAGCACGCCGGCAGCCCCTGGGAAATCGGCCTTGCCGAAACCCACCAGACCCTGGTGCGCGAGCGGCTGCGCAGCCGCATCGTGGTCCAGGTCGACGGCGGCTTCCGCACCGGACGCGACGTGGTGATCGGCGCGTTGCTTGGGGCCGACGAGTTCGGTTTCGCTACCGCCCCGCTGATCGCCGCCGGCTGCATCATGATGCGCAAGTGCCACCTCAACACCTGTCCGGTCGGGGTCGCGACCCAGGACCCGGTGCTGCGCAAGCGCTTCACCGGGCAGCCTGAGCACGTCATCAATTACTTCTTCTTCGTCGCGGAAGAAGTCCGCGAGATCATGGCCGCACTCGGCTACCGGACGTTCAACGAGATGGTGGGCCAGACCCAGATGCTCGACCAGTCGACGCTGGTGGCGCACTGGAAAGCCAAGGGGCTCGATTTCTCGAAGCTGTTCGTCCGTCAGAAGGAACTGCCGGGGCAGAAGATCTATCACGCCCAGGACCAGAACCATCATCTGGAGGCGGTGCTCGACCGCACCCTGATCGACAAGGCGCGGCCGGCGCTCGACCGCGGCGCGCCGGTTAGAATCGAAATGGAGATCAACAACACCGACCGCAGCGCCGGCGCGATGCTGTCCGGCACGGTGGCGAAGATTTACGGCCATGCCGGCCTGCCGCACGACACCATCCAGGTCAGCTTCAAGGGCACCGCGGGCCAGGCGTTCGGCGCCTGGCTGGCGCGCGGCGTCACCTTCGATCTCGAAGGCGAAGGCAACGACTATGTCGGCAAGGGCCTTTCCGGCGGCCGCATCATCGTCAAGCCGCCGCGCAATTCCGGCATCGTGCCGGAAGAATCCATCATTGTCGGCAATACCGTGATGTACGGCGCGATCGAGGGCGAATGCTATTTCCGCGGCATCGCCGGCGAACGTTTCGCGGTGCGTAACTCCGGCGCGGTCGCGGTGGTCGAAGGCGCCGGCGATCATTGCTGCGAGTACATGACTGGTGGCATCGTCGTGGTGCTCGGCAAGACCGGGCGCAACTTCGCGGCCGGCATGTCGGGCGGAATCGCCTATGTGCTGGACCAGGCGGGCGACTTCAGCAAGCTCTGCAACATGGCGATGGTCGAGCTTGAGCCGGTTTTGTCGGAAGAGACGATCAACGAAAACACCTATCACCAGATGGGTGATCTGGAAGCCCATGGCCGGGTCGACGTGTTCGAGAACCTGCTCGATTCCGACGTTGAGCGGCTGCACATCCTGATCACGCGCCATGCCAAGCTGACCGGCTCGAAGCGCGCCGCCGAAATTCTGGCGAACTGGAAAACTTATCTGCCGAAATTCCGCAAAGTGATGCCGGTGGAGTACCGCCGTGCGCTGAAGGAATTGAAGGCCAATGCCGACGCCGAGCCAAAGATCGCGATCGGGGCGTAGCAAGAGAGTTTGAGACCGTCATTGCGAGCGAAGCGAAGCAATCCAGCAGGCCGCAGGCAGAACATGGATTGCTTCGTCGCTCCGCTCCTCGCAATGACGGGGAGAATGGCGGGAAGTGACGAAGACGAAGGAAAGATGCAGGGACGTCAGGTTTAATGGGCAAGATTACAGGATTTCTGGAGATCGACCGGCACGATCGCAAATACGCGCCGGTCGCCGAGCGCATCAAGAGCTATCGCGAATTCGTCGTTCCCCTCAGCGAGAAAGACACCCGCGACCAGGCCGCGCGCTGCATGAATTGCGGCATTCCCTATTGCCACGGCACCGGCTCGGTGGCGCCGGGCACGCCGGGCTGCCCGGTCAACAACCAGATTCCGGATTTCAACGATCTGGTCTATGCCGGCAACTGGGAAGAAGCCTCGCGCAATCTGCACTCGACCAACAACTTCCCGGAATTTACCGGGCGGATTTGTCCGGCGCCATGCGAGGCTTCCTGCACGCTCAACATCGACGACAATCCCGTCACCATCAAGACCATCGAATGCGCCATTGTCGACCGCGCCTGGGACAATGGCTGGATCAAGCCGGAGATCGCCGCCCACAGGACCGGCAAGAAGATCGCCGTGGTCGGTTCCGGCCCGGCCGGTTTGGCCTGCGCGCAGCAGCTCGCGCGCGCCGGCCACGATGTGCATCTGTTTGAGAAATTCGCCAAGGCCGGCGGGCTGCTTCGTTACGGCATTCCCGATTTCAAGATGGAGAAGCATGTCATCGACCGCCGGGTGGCGCAGATGGAGGCCGAGGGCGTCACCTTCCATTACGGTGTGCATGTCGGCGGCACTTCGCAAGGAAATGGCAAAGCCGCGATCGATCCGCGCGAGATGCTCAATCAATATGACGCGCTGGCGCTGACCGGCGGCGCCGAAGCGGCGCGCGACCTGCCAATCCCCGGCCGCGAATTGTCAGGCATTCACTTCGCGATGGATTTCCTGCCGCAGCAGAACCGCCGTGTCTCCGAGGAGCCGCTCGGCAACGCGGCCGACATTCTCGCCGGCGGCAAGCATGTGGTCGTGATCGGCGGCGGCGACACCGGGTCGGACTGCATCGGCACTTCGTTCCGGCAAGGCGCGCTTTCGGTGACACAGCTTGAAATCATGCCGGCGCCGCCCGAGCACGAAAACAAGGGCCTGACCTGGCCGAACTGGCCGCTGAAGATGCGGACCTCGTCGAGCCAGGCCGAAGGCGCGCGGCGCGAATTCGCGGTGCTGACGCAGAAATTCTCAGGCCACGACGGCAAGGTTGCAAAACTGCATTGCGTGCAGGTCGACGACAAGTTCAAGCCGATCGCGGGCAGCGAATTCGATCTCGACGCGCAACTGGTGCTGCTGGCGATGGGCTTCGTGCATCCGGTGCATGAGGGCCTGCTCAAGACGCTCGGCGTCGATCTCGACCCGCGCGGCAACGTCCGCGCCAATACCGCAGATTATCAGACCTCGCTGCCAAAGGTGTTTTCGGCCGGCGACATGCGCCGTGGACAGTCGCTGGTGGTGTGGGCGATCCGCGAGGGGCGGCTGTGCGCCCGCGCCATCGATCAGTTCCTGATGGGGTCGACGAGTTTGCCGCGGTAGCGCCCGCCTAGTTCTGCACCCTGACCCCGAGCATCACCACGGTCGATACCGAGCTTGAGTCTGGGAAATTGGAATTGAGAATGTCGCGGCGCAGCGTACCCTTGATCCAGAGATTGCGGGTCAGCTTGTAAACGAGATCGCCCTCGATCGAGTAGATCTTGTCGAACCGTCCGTCGCCCTGATAGTCGAGCGTGCCGTAGGTGAATTTCCCGATCGCCGTGAGCCAGCGGCGGAAATCGTGATCGACTTCGACGGTGTAGAGATGCGTCAGGACGCCGGAGACGCCGGGCACGATGGTCTCGTCGATCGAGGTGGAGGTTACGAACCTGGCCGTGGTCAGCGGCGTCGCCGTCCACACCAGCGAGCCCGCGGTGAGCAGGCCATCCAGCCGGCCGAGGCGGGGATCGACATAATCGCGCGCGGCCCAGCCGACCGAGATTTCGCCGGTCAACAGCCGCGAGAATTCGAAGGAGGTGCCGCCCTTGGCGTAGCCGCCGGTGGAATCGCGCGCATAGCCGTCGCGGTCGATCGATACGTCGTGCACACGGCTGTCGCCCTCGACCTCGACGAACGGTTTCAACCCCGGCGTGAGCTCGTAACTGGCCCGGCCGACGCCGCCGTACTGATTGAGATTGCGGTCGTCATTGGTGGAAGTGGTGCCGTCGGTGAGGGTGGAGTCCTGATAGACCGTGCGATCGACGGTGGCGCCGGTGGAAATCTCAAGGCGATTGAACTTCTGGTCGAGGCCGAAGGTGCCGCCCAGCGTGGTATAGACCGGATATTTGGCGAGGCCGGCCTGGATGTTCGGGCTGCCGGGATTGTCGGTTGACGCCAGCAGCCGCACCTCTGCGGTCAGATGGGTGTTTTCGGTGACATCGAGACGGCCGTCGATGTGACCGTTGAAATTCGGCCGGTCGATATTGGTCGGCGCCGGCGAGACCGCGCCATCGACGATGGCTGGAAGGGTGCCGCCATAGCCGGTGAACGATCCCCGGAGATCGGCAACCAGCGCGTGGCGCTCCCAATCGGAGACGGCGAGAAATTCCGGCGCGACTACCCAGAACGGCAATCCCTTGGCTTCGGTGGGAAGGCGGCCGGGATTGGTTTCATAGCCGCCGCTGAGTTCAACCGCCGACTTGATCAGAAAGCCGCCGGCGTAATCGCCGACCGCGCCGAACGGATCGTCATCGACCTTGAGACGCTTGCGCGGCGGCTGGCCGACCACGGTGCCCGCCATCGCCGGCGGCAGCGGCGTCTTGTTGGCGGATTCGGACGGCGGAATCGACAACCGTAGCGGCAATTTGGAGTCGACGGGCGGCGGGCTGCCGGGACCTGGCGGCGGCTTCGGCTTGGCCTGGCCCGGATAGAGTTTCGGCTTCTTGCGCTTGCGGTTGAGCGAGTCGAAGCCGGAGTCCGATGCGCCGCTCGCGGCGGGAAGGCCATAGGCGGGAACCTGGCCGATCCGAGACGGCGCGCGGGTGTCCTTGCCGCGAAGCCTCTCGTCATAGGCTGGGTCAATGGCACTGTCGGTGGGATCGACGCCGGTGTTATCGCTGGTCTTGCGCAGCGGCGAATCCTGCGGCGAGACGAAGCCGCCGGGCACCGGGCGCAGCATATCGGGAGTCAGCGTTTGGGCTTGCGCCGGACCGTCTTGCAACGCGATCAGCGCAAGGCATGCCAATAGCGCGCGTAAGGTCGTTGCGCGCTT
>JAJYAH010000569.1 GCA_021779635.1 Pseudomonadota bacterium
TCAACCTCGCCCAAAGACGATGAAAATGTGGGGGGAGCTGTGGGGGTGGTGAAAAGCAAAAGAGCCGACAACTTGGTCGGTATCGGCAGTTTTGCGATGTGCACTAGCGCTCAGCCCTTGAGGGCATTACCGCGCTGGTACTAAATCAATAGAGGAGCTCAGATTATACGGACGATGTAAGGCACAATGATCGTCGGCGGCATGGTTTTCATTGCAGTTTGAGTTACGCTGCCGTTGAGGCTTCCCACGGTGCCTGAAGGCGTGAACGACCCACTTGCCGTCGGCACAATCTGAGAAGCGTTCTGAAGTGCCAAATAGCTTCCACCGCCCGCCGTTATGCCCCCCACTATTGCAGAAGATGTTAGCATATTGCCCTGATTACCCGTCACGCTGACCGTGCCCGCTATCCCCGTAAATGCTGGCGCGACATTGGGCAGATCCGAACGCAGCATCGTATAGGCTTGGCCGCCGCCGGTCGCGCCGACGGTTGTGCCGTCGATACCTCCGGACGCCGAGGTGACCCGGCCAGCGGCTGTGCCGCCCATGGTGTCGAGCGCCACCGAGATGCGCCCGCGCTTGTCAGGGAGATTGAACGTCGTGGACCCGTCGCCGCTGCCATAAGTCGTTCCGACGACGGCAAACAGCGCGGCATACGTCGTGCGCGAGATCGCCTGACCATACGGAAAGGCGAAGGAACTGTTCGGCGCCGTTGTGCCCCAGAAATCGATCCCGGCTCCGATCGGGATATTGTAGGGACTGCCGAAGAAGCCCTGCAAATAGAACGCGCCATCCGTGTTGTTGTAGGTCGCCATGTAGGGAGTACCCTGGATGATCACGCCTGCGGGCAGTTCCACGTTCGGCGCCGAGCGGAGCGGCTTCGCACCGAGGGAATCCACGTTCAATGTCACCGTGGCGCCATTGGTCGCGTGCGGCGTAAACGCGATCATCTTGCCGCCAAGATCGGCAAGCGTATCGAACACCTGGAAGCTCGATACGGTGTAGGCGGTCGACGTGCCCGCGGTCACGATCGCGCCGGCGATATCGTCGCGGTATTTGGCGGTAGCTGCCATCATGGCGCGTGCGGAATCGTTCACGCTTGAAGGCGCCTGCCCTTCGGCCCAGTTGATGGTCGGATCGGCATTTGCGTCGGCTGAAGCCGTCTGTGACCATTTATAGAGTGTCATTTCTGCTGCTCCCAAATCAAAACGGCGGCCCTGCTCGGCCGCCGTTCTCTGCGTGAAGATCTTATGAGAGTACGTTTACTCCGCGCGCGCCAGCTCGAGATATTGCGAGCACGCGCAAGTGCCGGCGCGCGCAGTCAGGAGATTGCGGATGACGGCAGCGGGAACGCCGGGGTTCTCCCTAGCCACTGCAGCCGTCTTGGCATCAATCACGGCATCGATTTCGGCTCGCAGTCGGCTGATGCGCTCCTCAAGCGGCAGAGTTGCCATCTGCGTTGTTTCCTTTGACTTCATCGGCCTCTATTCCTGTCTTGATTCCTGTTTTGGTTTCGGATTGCGGCTTTTGCGCTTCGGCGAGCTTTCGGCGAAGCGCAGCGGCTTCGTTCTGTGCGCGCCGCAGCGCCTTCTCACGGCCGGTTTCGTGCTTGACGAGAAAGAGCTGCACGTCATACGGCAGCGATCTGAACCGCTGCTTGAACGCTTCAGGCCAGGCGCGCGGCGCGCAGAGACCGGCGACATCGCTGAGGGCGGCGGCCGCCGCACCGCCAAGCGTGGGATCAGCGAGGCCGAGCGTCATATGCGTTTGGGAGATGTCCTGCACCGCTGGCCAGAGCCTCGCGATGCCAAGCGGTCCGCAATCGGCTACGAATCTTGCGACCGCTGCAGGCGAAGCCGGACAGAAAGCAGCGCCATTGACCTCGCACCAGCGGGCGAACATGGGGGCTGCGCGCGAGCGTGCCTGGGCCAGCGCCGTCAGCAACGGATGGGTGGTCAATCGAATGCTCTCTATTCGCCTTGCGTTCTATCGCTTGGCCTTGCGGAGCGCCTCGTGGACGCCGGCCATTTTCTGGCACAGCCCGAGCAGCCGCGCATGACGCCGCAGCGCATGCGCGCCCGAGCCGACTTCTCCGCGCAGTTCGGTATCGAGATTTTGCAGCGCTGCCGTGCGCTTGTTCAGGCCGTAGAGCGCGAAATTGTCAGCAATCTGCTCTAACGACATCGGCTCGTCATAATGTGTCCCGGTCGTCGGCTCCGGGCCTTCAGCGCAACTACATTTGTCCTTCGCCATTTCGAAGTTTCTCCCTTTCAACCGCGTTCCCTATCGCCGGCCCGATTTGCGCGCGCTGTAGAGCGCGACCGCGTCCCTGATGTCGCCGGAGTTCGAAAGCTTGGTGCTCAGCGTGCGCAAGTCCGCCTGGTTGCGCTCGGCCGGCGAGCGGGCCATGCCCGGCCGCACGACTTGCGGAAGCGCCTTGGCGGCGGCAGCCGCCCCAGCCTTTGTCATGAGACGGAATTTTCCAGCCTCATACATCATCTTCTGAAAGGCAGCGTTGCGCATGAGAGGCTCGGTGTTGAAGAGCCTGACAAACTCCGCCGGCTCGAGACCGCTCTCCCTGGCGGCGGCAAAGATCTCGGCCGTGACGGCCTGCTGCGTCGCCTTCGGTTCATCCTTTAGCATCGCATCAAACCGCCCATCCTCCGCTTTCGCGTGCGCCGAAAAGTTTTGCCGCGCGATTTCAGTGCTGCGGCGATGCTCCTCCTGCTGCTGCGCGTACATTTGTTGAGTGTTGGCAATCAGGGCCTGAACGCGGGCGAACCGCGCGGGGTCATTGCGTGCAATATCGGCGAATGCAGCCTGCACGCTCTCCGGCGGAACCCCGACCAATTCCGGAAGCTGGCTCAAGATGGTCATCTGCGTAATCTGCTGCGCGGATGCGAGCGCGTTGACATAGTGTTGCCGGACCTTCTCCGTCTCGGAGAGCCGCTCTTCGATCGCCTGGGCTACTTGCGGATGTTGCAGCGCCTTTGCGAGTTCCGAGTCCAGCCCTTCGATGGCGGCCTCACCGCTGGCGTCGATCTGAGGACTTGCCGGAGACGCATCGGATTTCGCTTTGTCCGGCTCAGGCTTCTCGGACTTCGCTTCGGGCAGTTCAAATCCGAACAGCTCAGCCGCATTCGGATCCTTCGCCAGCGCCTCGGTGCGCAGCGCATCGACCCGCGCGGCGAGCGCCTCGCCGGCTTGATTTTCGGCCAGCAGGCGTTCGGCGGAAGTTGCCGCCGCATAGTCCCGCGCGGCGCGCTCCAGCGTAATGGCCTCGGTATCCGCCACTGGTTCGCCGTCGCGATCGACATATCCTCTGACGGTGACCTCGGGGCCTGCGCCTGCTCGGCGTTCAGCCGCCTCACGCAACGAGGCCGCGTCCCCGCCAATCGCTTCGCCTTCGTCGTTCTTGTCCGGATCGTCCATCAACGTGTAGCCGGCATTGGCGAGTTCAAAAGCAGCGCCGGTCAGACCGGGATCGGATTCGTCGGCCAAATCTGGCTCTCCTGTCGTTGTTTGATTGGGCGGGCGGCGCTCAGTGCCGATGGAGCTGGCGCGGCGGCCAGCTGCGGATCGCCGCTAGCCGGCTTTCCGGCAAGTCTGGCTGCGAGGCATCATCCAGCGCAGTCGGGTCGATGCCATTCTCCGGCTGTGGTCCATGCTGCCGGGCAAAGTCACCATCGTCATTTGCCGGGAGACATTTGGTTTGGGGTATCGTCTGAACGATTTACCCTTGAAAGGCGAAGTCTTCGTTTGCTCCTTGAGAGAGCATGGGTGGTCGTTCCAGGACTGCTGAAGATCAGGATTGACCGCTACTGAACTTTTGGCGCAACGGTGAGTGAAAGCCTGGACAAGCCGAGCACTCAATCAGTGCACATAGAGCTTGCGCTTGAGTTGATAGGGATACTCGTTGCGGCCATTGCCATGAAAGGCGCCGCGACAGGCGCCTGCATCGAAACGTGGCGCGCCGTCGTTAGACGTCTTCGACATCACAAGGCATTCTCCATGCTCGCCCATGTTGCTGGTCATTTCTTCTTGCGCCTTCCGCCGCGCCCCGGTTTTCGTCGGTCTTTCCAATTTCCCCAATAATAGTTTTCCGGTCTGCTGCTGTCATTCCCGCCGCATCTCTTATCCATGAAGCCCTTCAGGCAATCGTCCCATGTCCAAGGAGTTTTGCTTTTGAACGGTCCGAGCATATTCCTATTGTAATCGCGGCTCTTTTCTTCACAATATTTGTTCGCTTTTCTCCTTTCTTCATTACAATCGATTTCGGGTTCACCGCCTCCTCCATCCGAGCCCTTATCCCGCGTGTTATCAAAGAAGCTCTGTAGCTGCCGCCATTCCGGTACCAGAGCCTGTTGAAAATCGTCGGAAGATGTTGGCGCTTGAGTAGGTTCGTCTCTTGGAGTCGGCTGTTGCGGCGCAGGCCCGAATTGCGGGGCCACGGGACTCGCTTGCGGTGGCATTGACGGCGTTTGCGGAGCCACGGGAGCTACGAGGGGTGGCATCGACGGTGTTTGCGGAGGCACTGGCGCGACGGGCGGCTCGGGAAATACCGGCGCCATCGGCTGGTGCCTTCCAGCCACAAGCTCGCTGCTCTTTCGGCCGGCGAGAGCGGCGGCCAGCCCGATGCCCAAGAGTGGTCCGGCTCCCGCAAAACCCGCGGGCAATGGAGGATCGCTTGCGGCGTAAGGCGGATACGACGAGACCGGCTCAAGCTGAGGCTGAACGTAAGCCGGATCTGGCGAATAGATCCTGATCGGCGGCCCCGCCTCGGCTAATTGCACGGGATGACCACGCCCCGCGGCCGGCGAGCCGGCAACATTGCCAGACGTATCGGGCCAGATTGCGGAAGTCAGCCACAGCGGCGAATGTGCTGCCTGATCCGACCCCTCGCTGCCCTGCGCAAGGTCCGGCCGCAACGAGAGCAGGCGGCCGAGCATGCCGCCGCGATCCGCAAAGCCTTGCGGAACGAAGCCGTCCAATAATCCCATTGTCGGATATCCTTAAGCCGCGGCGCCGTTGAGCCGGCGAGAGGCCTCGGTCGCGGCGCGGTAGTCGACGGCCTTGAAGCCGCCGATCTCGATCACCGCATGCGGCGCCGCTTTCTCGACATCCTGCG
>JAJYAH010000570.1 GCA_021779635.1 Pseudomonadota bacterium
CCATCACTGAAATGCGCACATGGCGGCGGAAGGCCGTGGGCCGCTGATGCATGCGCGCATTGGCGTTATGATATGAGAGCGCCTACCGGAGCGTCGAGCGCGCGTTCAATCCAAATCGCAAAGGCACGCATTGGGAAAAACGGAAGATGGCGCGAGATCGATGACCGCTCGCCCAAGTGACGCATCTTTCGGCCGGGCCGATTCCCCATTTTCGTGCTTAAAATCCCCGGCGTTGCGTCTGCGTTTGTGGGAGCTTGCGTATGCCTAGAACAGGCTGGACGCCGTCAATCATGCCCGACGGCGCGGATCAGACCGTCTACCTTATAGTTTACCGTTTTGGCGGGCTTGGCAACGTCTACCGCGAATCAAACGCCTCGGGTCATACAAGGAACGGAGCGTATCCCGCGGAGGATTGCACGTAATCCTCAGGGCACGGCCACGTTGTCACTTTGCAGCCACGTCAACCAGGCGAAAGCCCCGCCGGAACAGGCGGCAGCCCCTCCGGTGTCGTTGGAGCTTCGCTCAGTTTACCGCCCGCCAACACCGCATCTTGACTGAAGACGGCGCTCGGCAAATCCCGCGCCCTTTCGCGACCATCGGGTTTCGGCGAGATCAAGGGATTGGTCTTGAGATATTGACCAAGAGCTTCATGAATCGAGAAAGGGAGAATCTCTGGATCATGCGAACCACGATGGCGGCAGATCACGTCGACCGGCTCCCCCTCACGTTCGCAGCCCGCGATCGTATAGTGTTCGTCATCGGTTATCTCCTTGCCGCCAATCTTGATCGAGATCACGCGATGACCGTGATCTGCATATGCATCAAAAACGATATCCATCCCTGAAGCTCTTGGCCCCCAACCCCCATTAAGCTTTATCGGCGATTTCGAATAGACCGTCTCAAGCTCGTCCTCCCAATAGGCCCTGAGTTCCTTGCCGGTCACCCAGCCTTTCTTCATCCGGGCATTCATCGGCAATAGATTCCATAGGTCGCCTTCGGTTATGCTTGATGCAACGGGAACGCCAAATCTGAATCCGTTTGTGAACCCGATATCCGCGCCGGTGATCGTCCTTACTGCATCAGAGACGAAGTCGTCCGCCGACGTTTCGAGCACGTCATAGCGCATGAGAACCGTATCGGTTTTACCGACCTCGCGGGACATGCGATCGCGGTGTGGTCTCAGTGAGCTGTCGATTGATCTCTTGATCGTGGGATCTTCGTCATATCTGTTCGCGAGTATCGGTATGAGCTGGAACTCGTGCGCGGCAATCCCACCGCCAGGCTTCAGGATCAGGTCGAGCCGACCCAGCCATGAGCCGAACGCCCCTGGCTCGACCACGAGCACCTCACCTTCAAGAATCGGCCAGGCCGTACGCTCATGGGTGTGTCCTGAAAGAACGACGTCGAATTCAGGTGTGTCGCGCGCAATCCTTCGCGCGATAGTCAAACCAGTATGCGTAAGCGCGACAACGATATCGGGCTTTTCACGTGCGCGCAGCTCCTGAACATATTCGCGAAGGCCGGCCATCTTGGTTGTGTCCATGCCGCGCCATTCGTCGGGCGGCTGCCGGGTGCTCGCACCGATATCCGTAATGCCGACCACTGCCATTCTTACGTCGCCCCGTTGCAAAACCACCGAGGCCGGATAAAGCCGTTCACCGGTGGCCGTATCGTTCAGGTTGTAACAGACGACGGGGCACCCGAGCTTCGCCATCGTGTCTTTAAAGATTTCGGGCCCATAAGACGGTTCCCAATTTCCTGGCGTGAATACGTCAAGTCCCATCGCTTTCAGTGGTTCGAGGATCGCAGCGCCCTTCGACCAAGCAGCAGGGCCAGTCCCCTGGAAGTCATCGCCGCCGTCGAGAATGAAGTATCGGCCATTGCTACGCGCTTTTTCCAATTCGATCGCCGTTTTGAGGCGCGCGAAGCCGCCCATCATCTGGAATTCAGGTGTTGCACCGGGTAGATAATCGAGATGGGATTCGAGCTGAGCGTGGGAGTCTGTAAAATGGAGCAATGTCAAGCGCTTTCCTTGCAGGTTATTCAAGTTCTGGGCTGCCTCGGCTCGCGTAACGCCAGGCGCTAGCGCAGCAGCACTTGCTGAAGCCAATAAATTTCGACGAGTGATCATTTGAGCCATTTGTTTCCTCCGTTCTGCCCTAGTGACTAAAGTCCAAGCGGCCGCCGAGCCCGCTCGTCCTTAGTGCCGTCGAAGGACTGCTCGTGTCCTTGCACTTTTCATTTAGCCATCATTTTCCAAAGCGAGGACGACCGCGCGCCTTCGGAATGCTCCCGGGATGATCGACTGATGCCGCGCTTCCTGCGCAACTGCACGTGTGTCGTGGGATGACGGCTGCCCCAGGTCCTCAGCGTCGAGACGGTTGCTTATGATCGAACGAAAGCCGGCGGCGTGAATCGCTCCAAGGTCGGAAATCCTAACCAGCGCACACGCCGATAGCCGGTCACTCAGCTTGTGGACGTTCATTCGGATGAAACTCCTGCCTGCGTGGCGTAGAAGAATGAGGAGAACGCCGCCTCTTCCCCAGAACAGCGTGTCGAGAAGCATGTGAAGTATCTGCCGGAGTCCGAGCAAATCGCACGCGAGGCGACCCGGCATCAGTAGAAGCCTGCTCTTGTTACGCTCCGCGGCACGCTATAGCTGCTCTTGAGCGGTACATGGCTCGGACACCGGCGGTCAATTGCAGTTGCAAAAGGAACGAGGCTGACAGGCTCTAGGTGCCAAGTCGGCCGGACATAAATGACAGACGGAGCGGCAACGCCGACGCCATACACCACGGCGATTGACGCATCTTCGCTGACGCGCCAATTTCTCTGTCTTTGAGCCGCTCTGCTCAACTTTCCACCGGTCCCCCTGCTGCTCTCCAGCCAGCCATGCCCGCGGGATAGTGTTGTACATCCTGCCGTCCGGCGGCTGACATTCGTTTCAGAGCCGCAGCCGAACGACCTCCAGCTTGACATATCAGCACGACCCGACCAGTACGCGGCACGCGGGCTGGATCAAATCGCGAGAGCGGTTTATTGATGGCACCGGGGATATGGCCGCGAGCAAACTCGTCTGCCTCACGCACATCCACGACGGTGCACCCCCTCTTCTGATGCAACTCCAGAAGTTCCTCATGCGCAATGGCGGAGGTGCTAGCCGTCTCCATGAGCCTGCTGAAAATTCGAGACAACATCTGATCATCTTTCCAGTTTCATGACTTACATATATTCGAATATTTGCATATATGAAATAATAATCTTGCATTGGTGAATTGCATAAATGACATCAGTTCGCGCAATGAAAATCGCGACGTCTTTTGCCGATATTCCCTTGGAGCAATCGCGATGGTAGTAACTTCGACGCAAGCTGCACTCGCGATCGCTTCCGGCGGCGTCGTCGGCTTCTCGCTCGGCCTCGTTGGTGGAGGCGGCTCGATCCTGGCGGTCCCGTTGCTCGTCTATGTGGTCGGGTTGGACAATCCGCACGTCGCGATCGGCACCAGCGCGATCGCAGTTGCGCTGAATGCGGCGGCAAATCTCGCGATGCACGCCCGGGCCGGAACAGTCAAGTGGCCGTGCGCGTCAATCTTCGCGGCGGCGGGCATCGCCGGGGCATTCCTCGGGTCGACTCTCGGCAAGATGATGAATGGGCAACGGCTACTTGCCCTGTTCGCTGTCCTGATGATGGTCGTCGGTGCGTTGATGCTGCGAGACCGCGCCCGCACCGGAGATCCCACCGTCAGGTTGTCGCGGGAGAATCTGCCCAAGCTGCTAGGACTTGGCTTATTAGTCGGACTACTGTCAGGCTTTTTCGGAATCGGCGGCGGCTTCCTCATCGTGCCCGCGCTGATGCTGGCCGCCGGCATTTCGATGCTCAATGCAATCGGCTCATCGCTTTTGTCTGTCACCACATTCGGGCTGACAACGGCTGGAAACTACGCCTGGTCTGGACTGATCGATTGGCCGCTGGCCGGGCTCTTCGTGGCAGGAGGCGTGCTCGGCGGATTGCTCGGTGCTCGTTCAGCAAAGTCGCTTGCCAGCCGCCGCGGTGCCTTGACGATGATATTCGCGGCGCTGATATTCGCCGTGGCTCTCTACATGCTCGTCCGCAGCCTCAATCTGATCTGAAGGGCGACGTGAAATGATGTGAAATAGAGATCGGTAGTCACTCGTTTGGATTGAAAGAAGGTAACTACGTTAGGTGGCGAGAAGCAGACCCATGCAAGATCAAGTAACGCGCCCGACATTTGAAAGCGCCCCCCATCCTACTTGCGGAAATGCGGATGAAGGAGGCAGTCAACCAAAGGGAAAGCGTTCTATCCGGTTGGAGCAGCGCTTGATAGATCGGCACTACGAGCGCGAGCGCCTCGTCGCCCCGGGGCCCCAGTGTCGTTTAAGCGATTGCGGAGAATGCCTTCATAACCGGCGAAATCCTCACCGTTGCGTGTCGCCTTTGCTTGCGCGCAGGTCACTCAAAATTATTGCGGCACATCAGCGAAGCCCGAAGTTCACCAACATCTTCTCGGTCGGTGTCTGCGTCGCGATTCCGCCTATCGGTCCCACGCGCGTCCCCTGCGGCGTTCCCAAGACCGGGTTCATGATCGAATCAATGGTCACCGCCAGGGCCCTCAACATCGGCCGGCTTCTTCGCGGCATGGAGCCGACACACCAGCCAACGTGGAATGCCGTCTGTCTCGTGGATTTCGCTGACTCCGGAATTGCTTTTGTTGCGCAGCGCCAGAATCCGCCGCGCAACGTCAACTGGTCATCTGACCGCAAATGGGTTCATGCTGCCAAGGTCGGCTTTGAGAAATATTTCCTGCACAAGATGCGACAAGGGAAAAGCGAACCATTCTACGAAATGGCCGCACTCAAGATGCTTGGCATCTCCAAGTTGAAAGCAGTGACGACAGGCTGAAGCAGGAGAAGGTATGAAGGACCGATGTCGTTATGGTGTCGGTTCCTCTTGCCATCGCCCGTGATCCTTCGGTGAAGTTTCGCTGGAAACCATCTGCCAGCGGCCAGGTAACCGCGAGCCTTTAGAGAGTCGCCCGTTAAGAAGCTGATCTGAGGGCTGATTGGACGCTGATTGCTGCGATGAGTGCGGTCAGGATAAG
>JAJYAH010000571.1 GCA_021779635.1 Pseudomonadota bacterium
GTGGACAATCGAGTGCATGCAACAAGTGCACATGTTCACCTTCCGCCCGGAGCGCTTCGCGGCTGGTCGTCAGAATGTGCGCTTGTGGTGCCTCGCTGACGACGCGTTCGGCCAGTGCTGCCGCAATGCCGATCACGTGCTCGCAATTGTCGAGCACGAGGAGGATCTTCTTGTCGCCAATAAAGGCGAGCAGACTAACGAGCGGGTCCTGAGCTTGCACCATGAACCCGAGCGCGGACGCGACCGCCGTTGGCACGAGTTGGGGATCCGTCAGCGCAGCCAGATCGATGAAGAAGACCGCGTCACGGAATCCATCAATCAGAGTATGGGCGACGGAGATTGCTACGGTCGTTTTTCCGATACCGCCGGCGCCCACAATGCTGACGAAGCGCCACACCTGAAGTTGCTGCGCCAGTGCCCGAACAGTGTCATCGCGGCCAACCATCCGCGCTGGTCGCGGCGGCAACTTTTGAATCCGTTCTGTGGTGGTGATCCCAGAGACCGGAACCGATTGCCTGGCGCTCGAGCGTGTGACTGGCGCAACAAAACAATAACCCCGACCGGGAACATTGGATATGTAGCGAGCGCCGTCTCGTCCGTCGCCAAGCGCCTTTCGGAGGGCACCTATGTGAAAGCGGAGACTACCTTCCTCCACCGTCACATCCGGCCACACGCTTGAGATTAGCTCCCTGTGACTGACAACCTCTCCAGCCCGCTCCGCGAGCGCGATCAGGATATCCAGTGCGCGGCCGCCGAGCGGTATCGGCTCGCCAGCCTTCTTGAGCAGCCTTTCGGCCGTAAACACGCTGAACGAGCCAAAAGAAAGCACCTCTTCGGGCTGTAAGTTGCGGCGATCATTCATACGCGTTGTCCGCGCTTTTACGTCGGCATCGCGAACTTCCCGCGTAAAGCGGACATCCTACCTAGAAGCGTCGATGCACCTTTGTACCAAAAAGTCTCGCGTATTTTAGCCGGCAACCAGCATCGCTGCAATGCGAGCGGACGAAAGAAGGGCTCTTCGAAATATCGAAGGAATTCCTCACTTTTCCTTGAAACCCGTGGTTGGGAGTTTTTGCGACTGGAGGCTGACATTTGAATAGGAACGGATCGCATCGCATCTTTCGGGGACGATCGCTTTCAGCAAACCAAAACGATTAGAGCAAATTCGCACAAGTACTTTGGCCTAAACTTCCCTTAGTAAGATGGCCGTTGAGGCACGGTTTGAAATGCTTCAGGTGGATGCGATTGGATCGATGCGCCGTTGACGACGGGTGCAGCGCCGGCACTGTTTGGGAGACTATTATGAAAAACCTTTCGCTTTGCGCAATGGCGATAAGCTTCTTCGTTGCCTTGACGTGTAGCGCACACGCGCTATCGGCCTACGATGGTTCCTGGGATCTCGTCTTCATGACGCAACGAGGCGCCTGCGATCCTACCTACAGCTTCACAGTCAACGTTTCCAACGGGATTCTGACGCATCCTAACCTCGTGAGGTTCAGAGGATACGTCGCAAAATCCGGAGCGGTTCGCGCTTCGGTGACCGTCCAGGACAAATACGCCTCGGGCTCAGGTAGACTCTCCGGCGCCTCCGGCCGCGGGACGTGGAGCGGTTATGCGGGCAATGCGCGATGTTCGGGCTCCTGGAGCGCGCAACGAAATTAACATCTCCCAAGGCGCAAAATGCCGGTGTTCGGCTCCGAGGTTTACCTCGCATTCTTGGGTGAGGTGGTTCCCGGTGCCGGAGTAAGCGGGGAGACCGTCGAGCAGGATCTTGCCATCATCGAAGTGGCGATGAAATAGCTCTCAAGGCCGACCCTTCTGAAAGTCCGTTGAAAGATTTGCCGGGCAAGCCGTACCGGGCGATGACGGGTGTATCCAGAGGCGCGCCGGATGGCCCGGACCACTGATCGCGGATTCGCAGCAAATCTTGCATGGGGCGTATCTCGCCTTGCTCCGACTGACACGTCGGGCACTGCCGCGCCGGCTCCCGATCGAGCGCGCCAAACAACGGCTCAGCCAAGTCCCCGGTCGCAGCCGCGCCAAACCCGCACGGCCGACCAAACATGTCGGTCGGGACAAAGGCGCATTCACCGTGGTCTATGTTCTCGGCCCCCAACGCTGCGGATTGACACCCTCTGCCCCGAAATCAAATCCCTCCCGTGCATCGTCAGCGGACGTCCCTCCCGCTGATGATCATTCGACCGTCCCAGAGGTAACAAAACCCGCGTATACCTTCCAGGCCGGGGTTGGTTCGATCTGCTTCCCAAGTTCGACGCACCGGTCAATGACCCACCAGCCCATCTCGAAAACGTCGGGGACGGCGCCAGAGGCAGTTTGGCGCCGCAACACCCAAGGCCTTCGTTTTCAGGTCCCCTTCGCCAACACGTCTCCGTTCTCATGAACGGCATTCAACTCCCGTTGAAAAGCAGCCCGTCCGCGACCGACTCCTAAGCTCTTTGCTTCAGCCATTGTCGCCGAAAAAGCCGGGGCAGAAATCGTGCGCTGTACTGCACGGTTCCTGTTCGGGATCCGGGTTCAAAACGGGCTGAATCCGGTTCTGCGGGCCCAAATAGAGGTTGCGGTAGTTAACGCGTTGCTTCAGTCGCTTTAGATGAATCGCTGAGGCGCGCGGTCCCTCGTTTCTTTGTGGCTCCGCAGACGCCAGAGAGGCCGTGAGCGTGGCAACAATTACGCCAGCGAGGATCTTTTTCATAGCTCATCTCCTTATTGTTCGATCAGCGTTTGCCGTCGATGGGAAGAGACTAGGAGCAGATGTGATTGATATCTATCACACCTAGGTTTCGTCGAAGGCAACCAAATTGCAGCTTCATCGTACGTTAGTATAAAAGGCCCTCGCAACCGCCGAGCAAGCCTGTGCTTGTTTGCGAAGCATGCTTCCCAGCCTTCTTCAAATTAACGATTGTCTTCGCCGGTGCGCCTTGAGCGGGACCTTGACGGATCCTTCACGAAAGCAATTCGTCGCTGCGCGACCGATCGAATGTCGATCTTGAGGCGCCGTAATGAGAGCGCAGACCCATTTCGAGACCGATTGGCGCGAATGTTCGATCACCGACCGGCGGGCGGACGGGAGTACGCGCAATTCGTGGTACTGTGGGGCATCTGATAACAAAGTCATCGAAGAAAAAGCCGCCGCTGGTGTGAATCAGCGGCGGTTCAATCAAGACGACGGCTAGCTTGGGGCACACCGCCGCAAAACCCAGGTTACGACTCCGTGAGCGCGCCACAAGCCGAAGATTTAGCCAGATGATGACGTGAAACTTACGCCGGAACCGAAGCCCCGCGCCGTTGCTCCGTCATCGCTTCAACCGCCTGGCGTGCGCGGCGACACGCGCTTTTATGATGCAGCGGGCGTCGCACCCAGCGCAGTCAGTAGCGAGCGCGCCTCAACCAGGTCTCTGGTCGCGAACCCTTCCGTGAATCGCAGGTAAATCGGCTCAAGAAGGTCTCTGGCTTCGTTGCCGCGGCCTTGCTGCTTCATTAATCGAGCGAAGCTTGTTGCCGTCCTGAGTTCCCAGGAAAGGGCGTTCTGCTTACGAGACCAATCGAGTGAGCTTCCAAATAGAGCCCCGGCCGAGACAACCGCCTCCGGTTCGTTTTGTCTTAGTACCAGTTCACCCTTGATCCGCATTAGTTCGGCGACGTACCAGCGATCGTCATCCCTTTGGGATTGGTCCAGAGCCTCATCAATAGTCGCGATGGCTCCGCGCTGGGCGCCTGCGTTGAACAGGCCCAAGGCCAGATTGCCGAGGAAGACAAGATATTGGCTTTGGAAACCCGACTTCGCGAACCCCTTTAGGCCATCGCGAAGGAGCGACAGACCGTTCGTCGTGTCGGCCCTTCGAATCCCCAGAATTCCTGCATAACACTGCCCCCACACCCGCATCGGTCGGAACGTTTCCGCCCGCTGAAACATTCTTGAGATCAGTTCTTCCGTAACGCCGAAATCTCCGCACTCAAGCGAAAGAGGGCACACACCGAAGGCGAGCGCATAGAGAAGAGAGAAGTCGTCGTTTAGCGTCATCGCATCATCAAGAGCGCGGTTGCAAACGGCCCTTGCCTGATCGGGAAATCCCAGAAGCCAGAGGATCTGGGCATAAAACGTTCGCCCAGCCACATGTTGATCGAATTGATATCGCTGGATATGAACCCGGCCGGGCGGCGCGACATAGCCCCGCAGCATGTTTTCGATATGTACTCGCGCACGAGTCTGGTCACCCAGGAGATGCAGGGTTATTCCGAGAACCCGCTCCCCGACGAACCGATCGGCTGCCGCCACGACTCCGTCAGGGAGCGTGGCCAATCGAGTAGCGACTTGCAACGCCCCCCGGAAGTCGCGGTTGAAATAGCGTCCAACCCAGAGCCCCCACAAACTCCTGAGCCGATATTCGCTGTCATCCAGTTCCTCAGCCAAATCGGCTACGCGCGACCAGGCACCATCAAGTTTCGATGCGTCACCGGTCGACTCCATGTGCGCAAGCGCCAGTCTAGCGAAGAGGAGCATGTCGCGACGTGCGTCGCGGCGCACTACCCGTTCGGCAATCAGGGCGATGGCTTGTTCGATCCGTTCCCTGCATTCATCGATCAGCAAGTGGTGGATCCATATGGGCGTGGCCGCCGCCGTAAGGTCGACCGCCAGCGTCGGGTCACCACGGTCGCCGTGGGCCCAATCCAGCGCGGCACGCACCTCGTTTATTACAGGGCCGTGAACCGCTGTCCACGCTTCCGTCACGCCGATCATTCGATCAAGCTTGGCGGAATCGGCTCCGCTCGAGCTCAATGATTTAGTGTCAATGCGATCGAGAAGCTCCCGATAATAGACCGCGTGGCGGTGCGCAATTCGGTCCGCGTCGCCACTTTCGATAAGCTTTTGCAAGGCATAGGCACGGGTCGTATCCAATAGTCGGTAATGCGTAGTCTCGCTAGTATCCGCCGCTACAAGGGATTTCGTTACGAGGCCGGCCATGGAAGAAATGAGCAGCGCGTCGTCGACGTCGTTCCCTGCCGCAACCGAACGGGCCGCTTCAAGCGTGAAGGTCCCTGCGAATATGGATAGCCGGCGCAGGACGGTCCGCTCGAGCTCCTTCAGCAGTTCA
>JAJYAH010000024.1 GCA_021779635.1 Pseudomonadota bacterium
CGCTGCGGCCATACGTTGGTGTTAGGAAGCGATCACTTGGAAGTGCACGACAGGGAATCTGACAGCCCTTGCTCCGCGCTACTGGATTCAGTTCACTGCGCCCGGGCAATAAATCCGGGGACACCGGTCTCAACCACAGCGTTGAACCTGACGCTCGTGGTGATGTGCTCCCGAATCTCCCGCATGGCGTCTTCAGGCAGTGCCGAAACGTCGAAGTTCTCCTGGATGCGCCGAGGTTTGGTTGAGGTCGTTAAGAAGGCGGTGCCGCGCTGTACCGCCCAGGCCAGGGCAACTTGAGCTGGTGTCTTGCGCACACGCCGTGCGATCGCTGCAATCACGGGATCATCCACCACACTTGGCTCCATGGCGTGTCCTAACGCTGCAAACGCCTGCAGCACGATCCCTTGCTCGCGACAGAACTCGAGCAGGTCCCATTCCGGGAGATACGGATGCGATTCGACCTGCACAACGGCGGGCTTGATCCGCGCTACCGCAACGATCTCCCGCAGCTTCTCCAAAGTAATGTCCGACAGACCGATCGACTTGCACTGACCGTCGTCGACGAGGCGCTCCAGTGCGCGCCATGTCTCCACGAGCGTGACCCCCGAATCGTAGATCACCCGACCGTGCTGGTCCCTCGGGTCCTGCTCGTCGCCGGGCTGAAAGGCAAAGGGAGTATGGATGAGATAGCAATCGACATAGTCTAGCTTCAATCGCCGGCGACTCGCGTCGAAGGCAGGCCTGACCCGCTCTGGACGATGATTGGTGTTCCATAGCTTCGTCGTGACGAACAGGTCCTCCCGCTGAAGCGTCCCCGCCTTGAACGCTTCCCGGATCGCATCGCCGACTGCTTCTTCATTGCGGTAGCGTTCCGCGCAATCGAGATGCCGGAATCCCACTTCCAATGCAGCCTTGGTAGCCTGTTTGGTCGCGAGAGGATCCGGAATCAGCGTGCCAAATCCGACGGCGGGGAGTTCACCATATCCGTGGGCAAGATGAATCCTCGTATAGCGAAGCCCATCGGATGTTGTCATGCTCATACTCCCTTGTTTGATCCCAGCCGCCGCATCAGCAGCGGTCGTTTGGACGTCGCATTAATTGGCCGGCTGCGGCTTGCGGAGAAAAAGTACAAGCGGGCTCACGATCAGCATGGCGAACATCAGGATCTTGAACTGGTCGATGACGGCGACGACCGCCGCCTGCTGGGTGATCATTTCGTTGAGCATGGCAAGGCCCGGCTTGGCGATTGAGCCCGCGACATGCGCGGCGGCGCGGTTCGGCGCGAGGTCCTTTGCAAGCGCGAGGTGCATGGCCTGGGTGTTGTTGTAGAAGAATATCTGGACGACCGCGATGCCGATCGTACTTCCATAGACGCGCGACAGGTTGAAGAGTGCGGTGCCTTCCGGGCGGAATTTCGGATCGAGCGTGCCGAACGCCGCCTTGGTGAGTGCCGGAAGCAACGTGCCGAGACCCGCTCCCTGGAACAGGATTGCCGCGACTACCGGCCACCAATCCATCGCGGGTGAATAGCCGAGCATCCGCCAATGGGCATAGACCACGAGCGCCATGCCGCCGATCACGAACAGCCGATTGTCGATTCGTGCCGGAACGAAGCTCATCAGCACCAACGCCCCGACGAGCGTGACGCCGCGCGGCATGGTCATGTATCCGGTGGTATCAACCGGATAATTGAGCAAATTCTCCAGCATCGGCGCCGTCAAAGCCAGGGTCGGCAGCAGGACGAAGCCGACGGCGAAGACCATGATCGTCGAAAGGATGAAATTGCGGTCCTTCAGCAGCGCCTTGTTGAGAAAATGCACATCCGTCGTCAGGACGTGCACGATGAAGAGATAGAATCCCAGGACCGAGACGGCCGCCTCGGACCAGATTTCCGCCGAGGCGAACCATTCCAGGCGCTCGCCGCGGTCGAGCAGCATCTGCAGTCCGATCAAGCCGATCGAGAAGGTCGCGAGGCCGAAGAAGTCGAAGGGTGGATTCTGTTCGGCCCTTTTCTCGGGAAGTGAGAGCGTCATCGCCAGGAAGATGAAGCCCGCCATCGGAAGGCTGAAATAGAAGATCGAGGGCCAACCGTGATATTCACTGAGCCAGCCGCCGATGCTCGGGCCGCTGCTGATGCCGAGCAGTAGGCACGCCGACCACGCCAGGCTGATCCGCGCATGGCGCGCCGGCGGCAGCACATCAAGCAAAATCGCCATCGACAGAACAGCGAGCGGGCCGCTCCCGGCCCCCTGGACGATCCGGGCAAACACGAACTGGATGGAAGTCGTCGCAAGCGTGTTTAGCATCAGGCCGAGCGCGAAGACGGCGAGGGACACCTGATAGACCGTCTTCCGGCCATAGCGCCCCGCAAGCCAGCGCGCCATCGGCATCACGGCGGCACCCGACGCGATATATGCGGTAAACACCCAGCCGACCTCGTCGTCGGCCATCGATAGTGTGCCCTGGATATGCGGCAGGGCCGCATTCGGGAGCGAGATATTCACCGCCTCCATGTAGGTCGCCATCAGGGCCGCCACGGTGATTGCGCGATGGCCGTTGACGGCCGCGCTCGATGCGAGGGCGGCGCTCACTTGACCTCCGTCGCGAGCGCGGGCTGGAGCAGATGGCGCCAGGTGCGACGATAGCCGGTGTCGACCCGCGCGGTGACACTGATGCCCGAGAACAGCGGCCGGTTCGGATCGACCTCATCAAGCTCGAGGCGTACCGGCAGACGCTGGACAACCTTGACCCAATTCCCGGTCGCATTCTCGGGCGGCAGGACTGCGAAATCGGATCCAGTGCCCGGGCTCATGCTGACGACGTGCGCCCTGAATTCACGATCCGGATAAGCATCGACGTCGATCGTCGCCTCCTGACCTGGACGCATGTGGGTCAGGCCCGTTTCGCGGAAATTCGCCTCGATCCAGATCCGTCGGCTCGACAGCAGCGAAAACACGGTGGCGCCGGCATTGACGAAGTTGCCGACCTGGAGGTCCTCGACCCTCGTCACGGTGCCGTCGTCGGGCGCGGTCACCGTTGCATAGGAGAGATCAAGCCGGGCACGGTCGAGCTGGGCCTTGGCCGCGCGAACTGTCGGATGGCGATCGATCTCGATGTCCGGATCGCCGTTCAGCGCAACTACGGTGCTGGCGATCTGTTGTTCGATCGATGCGACGTGCTGGCGGGCGACCTTGAGATCAGTCTCGGTCCGGTCATAGACCTCACGCGGGGTGAAATCGTTGGCCACCAGCGCCTTCTTGCGATAATATTCGCGCTCATCATAAGCGGCCGAGTCCTTTGCCGACTGTAGTTCGGCCTGTTGCTGGCGATAGGTCGCTTTGAGCCCGTCGATCTGGAGGCGCGCGCTGGCGAGCCGCGCTTCGGCCAGATCGACCGCAATCTGGTAGGGCTCCGGATCGATTCGAATTAGGACTTGTCCCCGCCGGACACGCTGATTGTCCCGGACGGCGATTTCGACCGCCTGGCCGCCGACCCGGGCATTCACGGTTACCTTCGCCGCACGAACGAACGCATCATCCGTCGAGACATAAGGCTCTTCGGCGAGGTAATAGGCGGTGCCGAACGCAGCCAACACGATCGGCAATGCAAGCATCAGAGGCCGGCGAAGACGCTCCCTGAGGCTCTTTCGGGGCGTCGCGGCCACGCGGTTCGATGCGGGGAGGTTGACTACTCTATCGAATTGCGTCTCCAGCGCAGAGTGTGCCACACCCGCGGAAATCATGGCGCTGCCCGCAAATTTTGATTCCTGCTCGGGAGCTTGCAGTGGACGGGGGTAGCCAATTTCCGCCAACCCGCCGGTGGCCTCGGCGCCGAGCGGGCGGATTCCAGGAGAACCTTCACCGTCGACCGTTCGCGTTGCGTTGGCACTCAGCAATTGCCTCGGCGCCCCACTCTCGGGCAACTCCTCGCGGTCGCCAGTCGAGCCGGCGAGTGCCCGAAAATTAAGACTCATCGAAAGTCTCCAGCTTCATTGTATTTTGTAGCGAACAGTACAAATATCTAACCACGGCGTGGTAATCAAGGCGATTGTTGATTTTATTTTGTATCGCTTCATACAAATATGGTACAAGCACGCGGCAACCGGGGTATTTGGCGAAATGGCGGGAAAAAAGAGTGAAACGGCAGTAACGCGTCGAGGGCGGCCGCGCGCCTATGACGCGCAGGCAGCGCTCAAGCGCGCAACGGAGACCTTCTGGAGGACCGGCTATTCCGGCACTTCGCTCGACAGAGTCTCTGTCGCGACCGGCATGAATCCGCCAAGCCTCTACGCGGCCTTCGGAAACAAGCGCGCGCTCTATCTCGAAGCGCTCGCCCATTATTGGGAGATCAGCCTGACCGCGACCCGTGAAGCTCTTGCAGAGGACCGTCCCCTGCCCGAAAGCCTGATGCTTGCTTACGAAGCGGCGCTGTCCATCTATTTTTCGGGCAAGGGATCCGCGCGCGGCTGCTTTGTGATCGGGACTGCGGTAACCGAAGCCGCCGAAGATCCGGAGATCCGGAAAAGTGTCGCGGCGGGACTTCGTGTGATCGACGCGGATTTTGAAGCCCGTCTCCGGGCCGCACGTGACAGAGGCGAACTGAAGGACGATGCGGATCCAACGGCGCTTGCCATCCTCGCATCCGCGACAATGCACTCCATCGCTATCCGCGCCCGAGCCGGCACTCCCCGCGCCGAACTGCAGGAGATTGCGCGAAAGGCGGTGAGTGTGATCTGCGGCCCGGTACGTGCCGATTGAATGGCTCACGGCGACCTGCGTATCGCCGGACGGACCTGCAGATGCCGCACCGAGAAGACCGAAAGCCCCTGCGCCAGCCGCTGTTTCAGGCAGACCCCGCCGGGTTGGCGATGAGGAAGGTCTGGACATTTCCATTGTTCCTCCGTGAAAGAGTGACACCACAGTGCAGGCCACTGGCGTGCTCGACCATCCAACACTAGGCGGAAGCCGGTCATATCAAGGTATAAGCGGGCATTACGAGGTGGCGACTGGCGCGATCGCAATCACCGTCATCGGCCCAAAAACTCCCCAACCAAAACCATGGAGAGTGAGATCTGTATCCGGGCCAAGGATAGCTTCTCGATCTGGCGACTGGAGCAGACCTTCGCATAATGAGCGGTCATGGAATGGGCGCAGGTACCCGTTATTCGGCACCGATGTGGGCGCCTTTCTCGGCTACCGAACGCTTCATCAGCAGCACCGTGAGTAGCGGCACCAGCGTCACCACAGCCAAGAAGAAGAAGACATCGAAATAGGCAAGTGACGATGCCTGCTGCTGCCGCAAGTTCTCGAGCGTCTGCCAGGCCAGCTGCTGCGCTGCAGACGGATCGCCGGTCTGCTGCAGGAACACTCCGCCAGCCTGCTTGACGAAGGAAACCACGCTTGCGTTGAACGAATCGAGGTACTCGCCCAGCCGCAGGATGTGAAATTGATCACGGCGCTCCTGAATTGTCTGTGCCATCGAGGTGCCCACACTGCCTCCCTCATTGCGCAACAGACTTAGCAAGCCAACGGCTGCTCCACGCAGCGACGGCGGGATATAGAGGTAGGCCGCTACATTCGCAGGCGCAAAGCACATCGAGAGCCCAACAATCAGTATCACCCGAGGCCAGACGACCTGGCCCGGGCTGATCTCCAGGTTCATTTGCGACATCCAATAGTTTCCGATCGCCATGATCAGCAGACCCGCGGCGAGTAACCACCGGGCATCCGCCCCCTTGCCAAGTGCCTGGCCGACAAACGGCATTGCCAGAAGCGCACCGACTCCAGCCGGCGACATCACCAATCCCGCGCTGAGGGCATCATAGCCGAACAGAGATTGAAGCAGAGCAGGCAATGATGTGCTGGCGGCATAGAGGACTGCGAAAGCGCAAAAGATGATGACGCAGCATGCAGCGAAATTTCGTTCCCGCAGCGGGCGGAAATTGACCACGGGGCTGGGGTGGCGTGATTCCCAAAACACCAGCGCCATCAGACCCAAAACGAAAAAAATGGCGAGCGTCTGCACGCGCCAGAATGGATCGCTTAGCCAGTCCCACTCCTGTCCCTTGCTGAGCATCACTTCCCAGGAGACCATGACAATCACCAGGAGTGAAAGGCCGAGCGTGTCAAAACGCAACGGCTCCTTCCTCAACTCCATACGCTGCTTCACGAGATAGTCGGGATCCCGCAGCAGGGCATAACAAGCACCATACGCCAGCAGACCAACCGGGACGTTGATGTAGAACACCCATCGCCACGAATAGCTGTCCGTGATCCAGCCGCCGAGCGTCGGACCGACGACCGGCGCCAAAAGGGCAGCCAGGCCAAACAGCGTCATCGCAATGCCTTGCTTCTCTACCGGAAAGGCGTCCAGCAGCACGCCTTGACTGGACGGCTGCAGGCCGCCACCCGCCAGACCCTGCAGGACGCGAAAGAAAATCAACTGACCGAGACTTGTGGCCATCCCGCAAAGTCCGGACGAGAGGGTAAAGACAGCTATCGACAGCAGGAAGTAGTTCCGGCGCCCGAGGCGAGCCGACAACCAGCCGGTAATTGGCAGGATGATCGCATTGGCGGCAAGGTAGCTGGTGATGACCCATTCGCCGTCGTCGACCGTGGCCGAAAGGCCGCCGGCAATGTATCGCAGCGCGACCACTGCAATGGTGGTGTCGAGTACCTCCATGAAGGTCGGTATTATAACGATGGCGGCTACAAGCCACGGGTTCACGTCCGCCCGCGATCTGGAAGGTGAAAGTGCCAACTCGGTCATTTGTCGGCACCCCGCGGGCTCCCACCCGAAACCGCGGCCGGCGATTGCTGCTCGAAGCCTTGAAGAAATGTCCCGGCATTGGGTCCGCTCAGCGGTTTGTTGAGATAGACGTAGGGGACAACCGATGCGCCGATGAACAGCGGTTTCTTGTCCGGATCGTAACCCTCAAGCTCAATCCGGACCGGCAGCCGCTGGACGATCTTGATGTAGTTGCCCGTGGCATTCTGCGGCGGCAGTAACGCGAGCGTCGACCCCGTCCCGATCGTAAACCCGGTGATCCGACCGCTGAATACCTGTTTGTCGCCATACATGTCGACATAGAGATCGGCAGCTTGACCTATGCGCAAGTCGCGCAGCTGCGTCTCCTTGAAATTGGCATCGACCCAGATCTCGCTGAGCGAGCGGATCGCCATCAGACTCTGTCCGACCTGAACGTCATTACCGGGATTGACGTTTCGTCGCGTGACGACGCCGTCGATCTCCGCGACAACGTCGCAATAGCGAAGGTCGAGTTCAGCCAAAGCGAAATCACGTTTGGCGGCTTCGAGTTTGGCTTCGGCTTGCTTGACGGCCGGCGCCTCCGCAGCCAGCCGACCGAACGTCCGGTCGACATCGCCTTCGGGATCACGCTTTTCGAACTCTTCGAGCATCTGCTTCGGAGGCTGGTTGTAGGAATGGACAACGCCCAGCTCAGCCGCGCTCTGAATCAGCTCCGCCTGCGCCTGCAGGATCGAAGAAAACGTCTGATCAAGATCGGGCGGTACCTGGTCGAGATCCGCGCTGTCTTCGGGCTGCGTCTGCAGGCCCAACGAGACACGGATCTGGTTCGCATCCGCCAACGTCTGTACGACATCCGCCCGGGCAATCGACAACGCCGCCTGACGTTGATCATAGAGTTCGCGGCTCGCGAACTCCGATTTGACCAGCTGCGACGTCCGGTCGAACTCCTGCTGGGCGAGTATAAGTGTGGCCTTCGCCTTCTTCAGCGCAGCGACCCGAGCATGCAGCAGGGCTATCTGGTTTTCGACATTCTCCACAGCTTGTTGCAATTGCCAGCGGCGGCTCCAGGCCTGTGCTTCGATGCCGCGCACCGTGGCCCTGGCTGCCTGGAGATCCGCCTGTGCGGTATCGACGGCCGCCTTCTTCACTGCGACTGCGTCCCGAAATGGTTCCTTGTCCAATTCAACAAGGAGATCTCCCTTGCGCACGCGATTGTTGTCATCCACCAGAACCCGGGAGATCTGACCGTGGACGCGAGGGGCGACGAACGTCACATGGCCGTTCACGAAGGCGTCGTCGGTCGAAACCGTGCTGAGCACGAACCGGATCCACGGAATGCCGAACACCGCGGCCGCGATGACTACAGCGCCAAGCACACCGATCAGCAATTTTCGCCGCCGCGTGATCCGTTGATTCGAGGCTGGCTTTGAGCCAGGATCTGTCCGCGTTTGTGTGGCGTCGCGATCAACCATCGCATCCGCGCTGCCCGTTACCGGCGCCTCGATCGAGGGTGCCCCGTTCTTCTGCTCGATGGTCTCGGTAGGCATCGGAAATTTCCTCCCAAGGAAGATCGTTTCTCAACCAAATCATTCGCGTCTGTCGCGCCGATCCAGTTTCCCGACCCCGCCGTCACGGTGAGCTACCATAGCGACCCGTTCTCAGCGCAGCCTGAACGCACGGCGCCAACTGCTTGGACCGCGCACACCTCGGGCTGCATCGCGGCGGCACGCTTTGCATTTCATGGAACCGGCCATATCCCACCGGACGATGGCCGGTTCGCGTGCTCGCCCGCGAAACCATCACTCGCTACGTGATGAGAACAGCTCCCATGTTTTCGTTCCTGCTCCCTGCATCGTACCCGTATCCTGAAGGCCACTGCTGAACCATACAACCGTCGGCAGAAGCCGATCATATCAAGGTATGAGCGGGCATTACGAGGCGACGACTGGCGTGATCGTCAACAGCGCCTTACGTTTGACGGCAGAGTATCGCCACAATGAATTCGGTGGTCCCGAAATGATGGCTGGAAGCCTACGCAGGAGGACGAGATGGATGATGAAGGTGTGCGGGTGGCGCTGGAGCGGCATTGGGATGCTTCGGACGCGAGCGATTTCAGGGTCGAACATGAAATCTACCGCGAGGATGCTGTGCTTGATTATCCCCAATCGGGCGAGCGGATCCGCGGCCGGCACAACATTCAAGAGAGCCGGACTGTCCAGCCAAACAAGAAGCGTTTTACGGTCCGGCGAATTATCGGCGGCGGCGATCTCTGGGTCACCGAGTTCGTACTTACCTATGACGGCATACCATCTTATGTGGTGAGCATCATGGAATTCCGCGAAGGACTTGTGGCCAAAGAAACGCAATATTTCGCGAATCGATTTGACCCTGGACCCTCGCGTGCGCATCTTGTTGAGCGAGCAAGCGCTCCACTCCAATGATTCTCACTTTGGACGGTCGCCAACCATTTCATGGGGGCCGATGGCCGTCTTCAAACTAAGCTCAAGCGAGTAGAGGACCGGCATGAGCCCCGGGGATTGCCGCAGGCATTTGGCCCCGATCGCCCGACCGTGAGATCGGCGCCACGACCGGCACCCGACCCTTAAGGAGCAGCCTTTCGTTCGCCACCACGGTGAAGGACCGAACGAAATGACCTCTTTGGTCGGCGCAGCTGACATCATTGAAGTTATTTTTTCCAAGCCAATGCAGCGGGTTGCAGTCAAGCTCCACATTGGCCTCGCACAATGGAAATCACAGGAATGAGACCGTGGGAGCCCGCACCCGCGGACGAATTTCCACGCTTTACAGCAGCATCCTCCCCGAAATCGCTAACAACGCCTAACAAGGCATAACGGGCTATTTGCCGGCATATAAGCGAATATCCTGGCCAACAAACCGAATACGGGCGGCGCAAGGCACCGGCTAGCGGAGATGCCATATGCAGATGCTTCTCACATGTGGATGCTTCCGAACGCAACGGACCGCTCCGTCATCCATCGAAGGGGATTTGCCGATGCGTCCGACCATCGAAGAAATCGGCCCCAATCTCCCGCAGGTCTTGAAGAAATTTTCGGGCAAGCACGCGGATTGGCTGCCGCCGCGGGTCAAATACCTGGAGCCGGTGGCTCACCGGAGCCAGGGCAAGAAGAACCGACTGCAGCACGTCGGCGCGGCGCGGAATGCGGCGCAAGGCCGGGTGCCGGAAGAGGTACCCAGCAAGGCCCGATCAGAACTCGCGCACACTGCGAGGATCACGAGCCTCGGCGTGTTGACGGCGTCGATCGCGCACGAAGTCAATCAGCCGCTTGCTTCGATCGTCACAAACGGCGAGACCGCGTTGCGCCTGCTGGCTCGGCAAGCGCCCGACATCGAGACGGTTCAGGAGTTGACAACGCGGATGGTCGCCGATGCCCGACGCGCGTCCGAAATCATCGATCGCGTCCGCGCGATGGCAACCCGGCAGACAGTCGAGCCAATACAGCTGTCGCTCAACGATATAGTCAACGAGTCGATGGTCTTCCTGCGCCATGAATTCCAGTCAAGAAGCATCTCGGTTTCGCTTGAACTGGCGCCGAAACTTCTCCGCTTCGTTGGCGACCGCACACAGATCCAGCAGGTGATCGTGAATCTGGCCATGAATGCGGTCCAGGCGATGGCCCAATCCGGGAACCGGAATATCCTTGTTCGGACCACGCTGCTCGACCCCGAGACGCTGTGCTGCAGTGTCGAGGACAGCGGCCCGGGAATTGATCCAAGTCATCTTCCTCGGCTCTTTGACAGTTTCTTCACGACCAAAGAGGCGGGCATGGGCATTGGCCTGGCGATCTCCCTGACCATCGTTGAGGGTCATGGCGGGCGTATTACAGCAGACAATAATTCTGCCCTCGGCGGAGCTCGGTTCAGCTTCACTTTGCCTTGCTCAAGCCTCCCAACTTCGTTGGAGACTTTGCGACGTCGGCAAACGTCACAATGTATGAAGGCGTAGGTGTTCGCTGAGATTGAGTTCGCAGAATTTTGATCGGCCCCGGGATCCGGCGTCGGCGGCCGGCGCGACCGGTGCCGCGCGGAACTGCTTTTGCTTTTTCCGATCACGTGATGTCTCCCTACGCTGGTATATTCCGAGCTTTCTCGAATTTCGCCCACGCCGCGCCTTCTCGCGATCTGTCAAATATCAGATTTCCTGGGCTCTATTTAGACAGCCGATCAGCGCGTCTATTTCGAACGGCTTCATCAGCAGGCAGGCTGCGCCGCCGGCTGCCGCCTTCGCCTCAAAACCCGGGTCCGAGCGCCCGGTGACCATGATGACCGGCAACTTCGAGCCGCGGGCCTTCAGCCGCTCAATCAGCTCAAGCCCGCTCATGCCGGGCATGTGAAGGTCGGTGACGACGCAGTTGCAGGATCCGCCTTCAGCGATAAATTCTTCCGCGGACTCAAACCCCCTGGTCTCATATCCCAGCGAACGAAGCGATCCGACGAGCGCTACCCGGAAAGAGTCGTCATCATCGATGACGGAGATCAGGAACTCTCTTGACACACATCATCCCCTGCCCGGGTTGAATCCCTGCGCCGCCGCAGGCCGGTAAAGCCGGAACCCGCGTTTTCACACGGGATCCGCCACCGGGAAATTATACACCAGTGTTACCACCCCTTGGCATCACTTCGGTTTGACCGCTTCGGCCATCCGAACGAGATCCGCCAAGGTTCGCGCCCCCATTTTCCGCATAGCCGCCCCCCGATGAATTTTCACTGTGATTTCGCTTATCCCGAGATCGCTGGCTGCCTGCTTGTTCATCTTGCCGTCGGTCACCAGCCGCATCACCTGCAGTTCGCGAGGCGAAAGCGTCCCAAACCTTTGCTGAATCTCGGTGACGTCGCCCTCAACGATCCGCCGATGCCGGTCGCGCTCGATGGCGGCCATCACGGCGTCAAGCATGTCCTGATCGTGGAATGGCTTGGGAAGAAAATCTACCGCCCCGCGCTTCATGGCTCGCACCGACATGGGAATATCGCCATATCCGGTCATCATCACGACCGGCAGACGAACGCCCATCTCGGTCAGTTGGACCTGAAAGTCCAACCCGTTCATGTCGGGCAAACGGATATCGATCAGGATGCAGCCCGGTTTGTCCACCAGACGCGAACTCAGAAAATCGTTCGCGGTTGCGTAGCAATGAGCGTCAAGGCCCACCGAGTCAAACAAGCCTTCCAACGCACCACGCATCGACACATCATCATCAACCACGTGGACGATCGCTCTCTCCTTGGCTTGCGACAACATCGCGGAAACCCATACGGCGCTGTCCCCAAGCTAGCACGGCGCAAATCGGACAGTGATCACACCAAAGTATGAGCCGAATACCGCCCGATCCGCTTCAGTCACCGGACGGGCTTTGCGATCGAGAGCGCATCATGACAGGGGATCACCGGCAGGGAATGTCTGCCTCAGCGCCTCGTCCGGGAGGTCATAGGCACGTCTCTACTCCGGCTCGCGCTCTGGCACGCTGGTAAACCCGTTTTCTTTTGTCGCCTGATGACCGAATGGTCCATCTTATGATTCATTGTTGCCTCCATTTACTCGGACACGCGCTGAGCGGCTCGCGCTGCGCGCGGCCGCACGGCCGAACCTCTCCTGAGAGGCAACGCATCGTTCGGCTGCGGCGGTGATGAGCTTCAGCGCTGGCAGCGCAACAGCCTCGATTCAGAGCGACCGCATAGACGGCCGGGCCACGGACAGCGCCCCGCAGTCCGAACGCCTCGCTTGGCCGGGCGGTGAGCTTCGCGGCGCCGCCGGCGCATGGCAAGCTCTCTTGAGTGGCGGCGGATTACTCCGCTGCGTCGGCGACGAGCTGGGGCGCTGGCAGGGCCACTTCCCTGATTTGGCGCGGCCGTCCCATCAAGACCGGTTGAAAGAGTACCGCGGCGGCCATCGTGCATAATAATGCCAGAGCCATCACCTTCCCCATGCTCGACATGCCGGGATAGTCCGACGACCACATGCTTCCAAACGCCACCGCATTGGTCATGGCGCTGAATAGTACCGCCCGTGTCAAACTGGACTGCAACAGGCCGGTTTTTCCATCGCGCCAGGCCATCACGTAATAGATCTTGAATGCGACTCCGACGCCAAGCAGAAGCGGCAAGGCAATAATGTTCGCGAAATTGATCGCGGTGCCGGTCAGCACACAGATTTCGAGCGTGACGGCACCGGCGAGCAGCAATGGTATCAACGTCAACAGCACATCCGTAACACGCCGCAATGCGATGAACAGCAGTACAGCGATTGCCGCCAGTGCGATAATGCCAGCTTCGAGAAAGGCGCTGGTGACGGTCTTGCCGGATTCATACAAAGTAATCGCGGGACCGGTGGCCAATGGCTCCGCAGCCAGAACGGAGGTCGCGAATTTCCGCAGGACGTCGTCATCGTTGGGGTCACCTTTTGGCAGGACCTGAACGCGAGCGCGACCATCAGGCAAGACCCAGTCGTGAACCAGGCTGGAAGGAAGCGTCTTGATGGTTACGAGGTGCGGATCGAGACTGCTTCGAAGCCGGCCAAGGTCGTAGTTGAGCGACGAAACGGTGGCAGCCTCAACTTTCCCTCGCGTACCCGCGTCCGATTCCGCCACGCGCGTCAGCAGAGCGGAAACGTGCCGCGCGGCTTCGGCGCCGGGGCCAGTTTCGTTACCGGCGATCCTTGCGAGTTGTGTTGCGGTCTTTCGAATCGCCTCGACCGTATCCTTGTCCGACGGCGCGGGCTGCCGCGGCAGATCGAGGGCCGCGGTGAGGGTCGGCGCCGCGGCCCGGATGGCGGATATTTTCAGATCCTGATCGTCCGGGACGAAATTGTTGAGCGTCAGCGTCCGCGAAACCTCCGGCAGCGTCGCCAGATGTTGGGCCGTTGCATCGGCGTCATCAAGGGACGTCGCCAGCACTTCGATGTCGTTGCCGCTGGTCTGCGGATCTCCCTGCAATTGGCGATAAGTCTTGACCGATGCGGCGTTCGGATTTTCCAGATTGACAGGATTGAAGTCGAACGGCAGGCGGAGCAAAAGCGGCGTACCGGCCAGAACTACACCGATGGTGCCAGCGATCACCGCGATGCGGTGTCGTTGCAAAAAATCGTCTAGCGGCGCGAGGCTACCGAAGCCTACGTATGCCAGCTCTCCCGGTGGTCTCAGGATGGCCAACATCGCCGGGACAAACGTAATGCTGCAGATAAACGCAATTAGCATCCCGCAGCCGGCGATCAGGCCCAATTCGAAAAGGCCTTTGTAATTTGTGGGCAGGAATGAGAAGAAGGCCACGGCAGTGGCAGCTGCCGCCAGCACAAGAGGGGCGCTCACCTTGCGGGCGGCGCTTCGCAATGCCTTGCGTAAATTCCTGTGCTCATGGCGCTCGGAACGGTAGCGAACGCTGAACTGGATACCGAAATCAACTCCAAGTCCCACGAACAAGACAAAAAACGCGATCGAGATCAAATTGAAGGCTCCGACCATTGCGATGCCGAGTGCCGCCGTTGTCGCTAGCCCGACCATCAGACTGAAAAATACCGCCGCGACAATCTTCCATGAGCGAAGCGCCAGCCACAATATGATCAGCGCGCCAATCAGCGCCGCCAGCGTGTCACGCAGCGCGCTTTGCCGAATGACCGAGAACTGATCGTCGTTCATCGGCACCGGACCGGTAAGTTCGACCTTCGCACCGAACTTATCGCCCAATTTCAGATCAGCGGCCGCTTGTTGAATGCCATCCGTCGCCTTCCGGCCCGGCTGCAGGGCCGCAAAATCCAGGACCGGTTGCACCTCAATGAAGTGCCGTAATGCCATCGTCCGTGGCGGCGAACCCTGCAGGAGCTCTTTCCATGAAAACATCGCTGCCTTGCCGGCCAATACATCGCTCAGCAGTCTGTCTGCCAGCGAAAGAGGCCAAACGAGGTCGTCGAGCTTGATTTCCCCGCCCTGTACACCGTCCGTTGCCAGCGACAGTGCTTTCATTACGCCACGCAGGCTCGGATCGCTCGCGAGTCCGCTAATGAGAAACTGGACCCTCGACAATCCGCCGACCGAATTCTTGACATCGGAGAGAGGCTCAAATAGCAGTCCGTTATGCTGGAAGAATTCTCCACCGCCCGGTTCGGCGACCGAGAGGAATAGATCCGAACGTTTTGTGAGGTCTCGCTCCAGTTCATTTGTAGCCTGCTCGGCATTTTCCGGCGTCGCCGCTGTGACCACTACCGAAATTCCCTTCTCCGGAAATGCCTTGGAGAGAGCAGACTGCCGCTGATGCCAGGGCAAATCCCGTGAGATCAGACTATCGGTATCGGTGGTAATTGAAAAACGCGCGACGTCGTAGGTGGCAGCGGCTGCCGTGAGCAAGATCCCGACAATGAGAACTTGCGAACGGCGCCGCGCACAAAAATCCACGATCCGGACGACTACCGAGCTCAGCATGATGAACCACCATTTTTTCGCTTCACTGAGGAAGCCTGTGTTCGCGGAAGGCACGCTCAGTCTCCCGACCCGACGGTTTGAGACCGGTGATCAGAGACTGACGGCCATTCCAACAGAGCGAAGTTTTACGGGTAGCGCGATGCTCATTCTGGCGCGTTCTTGCGCTTCTGGCGCCGTCGGATCGCTGGAGCACGAAAGGGCCTCGGCGGCATCCGCAATCAGGCCGAAAATCGCCTCGCATGCGGAACGCCCGCCATGCGATCCCTCGCAGACCTCGTGAGAATGACCGAAATACCCGGATTCAAACGGGTACACCAGCGGAATGCAAACCTAAGTATGATATTCGAGCATGGTATCGCGGCTTACCGTCGTCCCGAGTCATTGGTGCGCGCATGCGGGCGTACTGCACTGCTCAGGCCGTGGTTTGAGTCCAGCTGCAATCTTGTTCGCGTGGACCGGAAGAGCCTCTAGCTGAGGCATTCACCCTTCAGGCCACATAGCCACTTCGGCGGCAACGGCAAATTCCAAATTACAACAAGCTCAAGGGAAAAAGGGGCCGGTGGCTGAAACGCCACCGGCCCCTCTCGCCAGCACTCGTGATACAAAGCGGCTGGGGCAAAGCGGCTTCGCTCATCCATCATGGCCGACGGCTCGGGGGAACAACCCGCACCTCAAAACCCGATACTCGCGGTACATCGGATTGGGCTCCGCATTACTGACGATACTCATCCGATAACGTCTTGACTCATACCCGATCGCCGGATCACCCGCTGATCAGCGATTGCTGTATTTCACCAATTCTTGCGTCAGTCGGACTGATGGCCGGAGAGTCGCCGCTCTAAACCTACGTATAGGTTTAGCGGCAGCAGACGATACCTAAGTGCGATGGAAGAGAGCGGCAGCAGCGCACTACCCTGAGCAAGAATTGATAACGGGCCGAATCACATGAAGGCTCGACAATATCAGCGGCAAAGGTGAATGCGATGTTGAGCAACTACCCGGGATTTGACGTCGTGCCATCGAAGTCCTTTGGCAGAAGCATTTCGCAGGGTCTCACTCCCCATGGCGCAGTAAGTTCTGGCTGGCCGGCGCTTCTCGGTCAGGGCGTCGACATTTCACTTCCAATGGTGGACATCACGCCGCATCGCGCCGTTACACGCAGAGGAATGGAATGGAACGGCATGCGCGTTGAATTCGTGCAGGCGACGATGCGTGAACGTGTTGAGCACAGCTTCCGCTCGCCCGTGCACCTGCTTGCCGCATACCAGCAAGGTGTTCGCCGCGACGGCGAATCCTGCGTCGAGGGCGCGCCGCGATCGACGCTACGTGATGTCGCCAAGAAGCTAACATTCGTACCGGCAGGGCATCTATATCGCGAGTGGTATGATCCACGGACCCCGACGGCCGTCACATATTTCTACTTCGATCCGGGTTCGCTGCGGATCGATTCCAGCGACAATCTGGCGGATATACTGTTTGAGCCACGTCTGTTCTTTGAGGATACGACAATCTGGAGCACTGCGGCGAAGCTAAGGCAGGCCATCGATGCACCGGGTGGCGTGAGCCAGCTTTATGTCGAAGCTCTCGGCGTCGTATTGATCCATGAACTTGTACGCCTCAACCGCGGAGCTTCGCGCCTTGAAGCCACTGTCAGGGGTGGTCTGGCCGCCTGGCAGCAGCGGGTCGTAGCTGCCTATATCGAAGAACACTTATCCGAACAGATTCCGCTCGTGACTCTCGCGGGCATGGCTCGATTGAGTACTTTTCACTTTTGCCGGGCATTCAAGCAATCGTTCGGCGTGCCGCCGCATCGGTACCATACGAACCGCCGCATAGAACACGCCAAGGTAATGCTGGCAGAGCGAAAACATTCCGTGACCGAGGTCGGGCTCTCGGTTGGCTTTAGTGAGACAAGCTCCTTTACTGCGGTGTTCCGGAAAATCACAGGCCAGACACCGAGCCACTACCACCGTGCGCTCGGATGAGAGAAGTGTCGCTCCAGCCCCGACGGCCACGTCATCGTGGCGGCCTAGCTTTTTGGATTGGGTCGCCTGGCCACCGTTCAAGTCATCACCGATCTGCAAATCTTGGCCGATCAGAACGAAAGTGGAGCTCATATCACGAGCCATCAGCGAAACATCTGGAATATCCCGCATAAACGACTCGATGAAAATCATGCCATGTGATGAGTCCCCGTTCGGTGAGTTTCTTTTGCTCAGGGAGCTGACGCATCGCATCAATAATGAATTGGCGGCCACGATCGGCTTCGTATCGGCGACGGCGGCGCGTTCGACCAACGACGACGTTAAAGTCGCGCTGGCTGCGGTGATAGAACACATCCATGACTTCGCTCGTATATACCGCGCATTGCAGATGCCCGCTGCTGACCACTGGATCGATTCTGCAGGGTATTTGCGCGAACTTTGTCAATCCATCAGCCGTGCAAAGCTGCAACACAAGGGTATCGAGCTCGTATTCGTGGAATGTCCGCTCAGATTGAGCGCTTCACGGTGCTGGCGGCTCGGAATGATCGTATCCGAGCTGATTGCCAACGCTTCGCGGCACGCGTTTCGTGAGGGTGGGGGACGAATTCAGGTCGAACTGCTCAACCGCGACGCTTTCGTGGAATGCGCTGTCACCGACAACGGTTCCGGGTCTGAGAACATCAAGCCGGGGCACGGCATGAAAATCATTCGGTCTCTCGTCCACGAACTCGACGGAACGATCGACCATCGTTCCGGAGCCATGGGCACACGAGCCACATTGTCTTTTCCAAAGGATGAAGCCGACATCGACGACGCGGTAGCCCGAAACCTGGGCTTCACCGATACAGACCCGCGATGATCTGATCGCGACCGGCCGAGAAGCACATTGCGATCAAGGCTCTCAATCACATAAAAACGGCGTACGAAGTCCGTGAGCGGTGGCCGCCGACCGAATAGGCTCTCGGCGCCGACGTTCATCTTGACCTCGAACGCGCTTGCGGACGCCCGAGCCCTCGCGCGAGGAGCCTCATGTTTTCGGGACTGCGACTTCGTATCAAGCGCGAAAACTCTTCGGAGGTGAATGGAAGCCGCTCCACCTCGTTACGCGCCTTCCGTCGAAAGCGTGCAAGCATCCATAACATCAAGCTTCGCACCGGCCGTCTCCTTTTCGTTTTATTCGAAACAGCGACCGGCGTCGAATGTTCCAGATGAGCCATTGGCAAAATTCGCGTAGCGAATTGTCCGCATGTCGGATAGCGAGCGAGCATTGGTCGCTCCAGCCGTTGCGGATTCAGGTTCTGTCGTCCGGCTGAAACACGGTGACTAGAGTCCTTTCCGTTCCGATTGAACCGGAACGGAGGCGGTATCTCCTTATTTAACGCGTTTTCTTCACGCGAACCGGTATCCACTTCGCTTGAAAACGCTCTAATCGGCGTTCGTGCTGATCTCTTCGATGTTGGTCACTTGCTCGAATCGTTAGCATCGGCGGTGGTCGAGCGAAGGTAAGCAGCACGATCGATCAGCGCAAGAATGAACAATCTTCGGCAGAGCCGTACAAGATCAGTCATCGCGAGATCGCTAGAAGTATCAGCGAGCCGACGCTGTGAGCGCACGTTGAGCCGGACGAGGATAAATGGAGAGAAGCGGTGCGACGATTTTTTATTGCTCCGGCGTCATCGCTAATTACTTCAGCGGATATTTGTGGCGTGGTGACGAAAGCAGATGCTGACTCACATTCTCCAGCCTCCACAAGTGGCGGCGATATCATTGCACTACGGTGCGATTACGCGAACCCGAAACAATGCCGCGCTACTGCAGTTGGCGGCTGCGGTGCCCCGATCCCGGCATGTGCCTCCGATGCATAGGGCAGCGATAGCGTCGCTTCCAGGCGCACTCATCAGTCCAGTGAGAACCTCATGACCCGCGTCCGTTGCCGATGGATCGCGCGACGGTGTCTTGAGTGCATAACGCCTCCGCGGATCACGCCTTTCTCGATCGGTTGCGAACTCCCCGTGCAATTTGCAAATCCTGGCGCTGCGGGCACCGAATGACAGCCGCGGACAAAATTGCCCCGGATGACAGTCGGGTCGGCGTCAGGAGCGGCCGACGCCGTGGGATGTCGCTCGGTGCAGTGGCCTTGGTTCTCGGGATGGTTGCGTGTGCGCATGCTACGTACTGGGTCTTGAAAGACCCGACGACGACCGCGGCTTCGGTTGAAGGCAGACTGGCTAGCGTCTCCTACAATCGGTTCGCCGGTCGCCCTTCTGCTGGATTGACCGTGCCCGAGGCCCAGATCCGCGCGGATCTTACCGCCATAGCCGGGCAGGCAAAGGCGGTACGTACCTACGCTTCGACCCAAGGTCTGGAGCGTGCGCCCGCAATTGCCGGTGAGCTCGGGCTCACGGTCACGCTTGGCGCCTGGATCGACAAGGATAACACCCGCAACGATCGAGAGATTGCGGCTGCTCTCGATCTGGCGCGACACAACCCCAACGTCACACGTCTGGTCGTGGGCAACGAAACCGTATTCCGGCACGAGCTCACCGTTGCCGATCTCATCAAAATTGTCCGACGCGTGAAGCAAGACAGTCCGGTCCCGGTAGCAACCGCCGAAAACTGGCATACCTTCATTGAGCATCCGGAGCTCGGTGACGCCGTCGATCAGATCTTTGCGCACATCATTCCCTACTGGGAGGGCGGGCCCAAGGAGACCGCAGTCGAAGACTCCCTGGCCATCTACGAACGGCTGCGGGCCAAATTCCCGGGCAAGACCATCGTCATCGGGGAACTCGGCTGGCCAAGCGCCGGCCGCAACTTCGAAGAGGCCATGCCAGGCCCGATGACTCAGGCGATGGTGTTGCGAGATTTCGTTGCGCGAGCCAATGCACTCGGCATCGACTACAACATCGTCGAGGCGATCGATCAGCCGGAGAAATTGTTCGAGGGCAATGTCGGCCCCTATTGGGGCATTCTCGACTCTTCGCTGCGGCCCAAATTTGCCTGGACCGGACCGCTCATTGATCCCGACCATTGGAAGGCCGCGCTGCTGGCCGTTCTCGTCGGCTTGTTGTTGTCGATCTCAATTCTGCTGCTCCCCAGGGCGACCATCGGACAGGTCGCATTGCTCGCCGGCGCAGATCATGTGATCGGCGACTGGTGCGCGAGCGTGATGGTCTACTGGCATGGGCATTATTTCCTGCATGGCGAGGCGATCACGTTCGGGGTCGGGCTGCCGCTGCTGGGCCTGCTTGCTCCCATCGTGCTTTCTCGGCTGAGCGAACTCGCCGCGGTTACCTTTGGCCGTGGTCCAGTGCGGCTGTTACAGGCGTCGTCGTTGCGACCAGGCGCGAGCATACCGAAAGTCTCGATCCACATACCAGCCTATCGCGAGCCACCCGATATGCTGTCGCAGACCATCGATTCGGTGGCGCAGCTTGACTATCCCGATTTCGAGTGCGTGGTCGTCATCAACAACACGCCCGACCCGTCCTTCTGGCAGCCGATCGAGGCGCGCTGCCGTGAACTCGGCCCGCGCTTCAAATTCGTGTGCGTCCAGGACCTTGAGGGTTTCAAGGCTGGCGCGCTCCGGCTTGCGATGGCGAAGACCGATGTCGACGCGGAGATCATCGGCGTGATCGACGCCGACTATGTGGTCGATCCCGATTGGCTCAAGGATCTGGTCCCTGGCTTTGTCGACCCCAAAGTCGGACTCATCCAAGCGCCGCAGGATCATCGCGACGGCGACCGCAGCCTCATCCATGCCGCCATGAACGCCGAGTATGCCGGCTTCTTCGATATCGGTATGGTGGAACGCAACGAGGTCAACGCGATCATCGTCCACGGCACGATGTGCCTGATCCGGCGCACGGCTCTTGAGGGCGCCGGCGGCTGGTCGAGCGACACAATCTGCGAGGACAGCGATCTCGGACTTTCAATTCTGGAGCAC
>JAJYAH010000025.1 GCA_021779635.1 Pseudomonadota bacterium
GAGTTCACAGTCAACCTCGCGCTGGTGACGAACGGGACGCCGCTGTTGGGCATCATCGGCGCACCGGCGCTTGGACTGATATGGCGAGGCCTGGTCGGCCGTGGCGCGGAGCGGCTGACGACCCATGATGCGTCGGCACGGGTGGCCGAGCCGATCCATACCCGCCGCATCCCCGCGCGCGGCACCCCCTGGATCGTCGCCGTCAGCCGCTCGCACGGAGATGCAAGGACCGAAGCCTTTATCGAAAGCAGACCCGGCGCGGTACGTCAGGCGCTCGGCTCAGCGGTCAAATTCGGCCGCGTGGCGGAAGGCAGCGCCGATATCTACCCTCGCCTCGCCCCCACCAGCGAATGGGATATCGCGGCCGGCCATGCGGTCGTGACCGCGGCCGGCGGCAGGATCACCGGCGCGAAAGGAGCCGACTTGCTTTTCGGACAAGGGCGGGACGATTTTATCGTGCCCGAATTCATCGCCTGGGGCGATCCTGCGGCGGCAGGCTGAGGAAGCGGCAGGTACCGACCCCGGCCCGGCACACGGCTATTGGGCCAGCGTCTCCTGCAACTCCGGCCAGCGCAGGTTCGCGCTCTGCAGCACGCGCGACGGATCGGCCGCAAAGGCATCCCGGGTCTGCTCGCGGCCGAACAGATAAAGCCGCTGTCCCGAGATCAGCCAGAACCGCGGGTTACCCGCGACCGTGACCCCGCGCGCCAGATCGATCGGGTCGTAGCCCCCATATTGGGGACCGTAAATGTCGGGATGGGCGACAAACGACGCGCGATCGCTCTCATTGCGGAAACGCCAGACCGCACCCGCTTCGAAGGCCTCGAAATCGGCGAGACCGAGTTCGGGACGGGCGTCGGTAAAATACGCCACCGGGTCGAAACCCTCGATGGCAAGACCCGTGAAGCGATTCACCACCACCCGCTCGGTGGTCGCGGCCCGGGCCGCGAAAGGCAGGCAGGCCAGTCCGCCGAAACTCACCCAAACCGAGTTTACCGGGGCAAGACCTACCAGGCCTGCCAATGCGGCGATCAAGGCATTTCCGGGGCGAAAGAAATTTACCGAACCAGTTCTGTGTCTTTCCTGCCGTTCTGCCGTCATAGTTGATGCCGATAACATTCGAGTCGGGGGACAATGGACGCAACCTAAAGCCGTGTTGGTTGGAAACCGGTTAAGGCAGCGGCCATGATTTCGATACGCAGGGGTTCTTTGATGATTTTCGCCTCACGCCTTGCCGCGGTGACACTTGCCGCGATGATGTGCTGGACCGTGCCCGCCTTCTCGCAGGAGCAGCCGCTGCCGCCACCGCAGCGCGCCGCCGGCGCCAACAACTATGGGCCGGATGAACTGACCAGCGCCGGGCACCGGTTTTTCGGCAACGTATCGCGCGGCCTCGCCTCGGTGATCGAGCGCGCGGTCAGCCAATGGGGCCTGCCGAACGGCTACGTGCTCGGCGAAGAGGGCAGCGGCGCCTTTGTCGCCGGATTGAGATACGGCGAAGGCACGCTCTACACCAAGAATGCCGGCGACCTGCGCGTCTTCTGGCAGGGACCATCGGTCGGATTCGACTGGGGCGGTGACGGCGCCCGCACCATGACGCTGGTCTACAACCTGCCCTCGACCAACGCGATCTACCAGCGCTTCGCCGGCATCGATGGTTCTGCCTACATTATCGGCGGTTTCGGAATGACCGCGCTGACGGCGAACAATATCGTGCTGGTGCCGATCCGGTCCGGTATCGGCCTGCGCCTCGGCGCCAATATCGGCTATCTCAAATATACCCCGCAGCCGACCTGGAACCCGTTCTGACCCGAAGGTTTCCGGCGGCCGGACCGCCTGGTTCGGATTCAGGTTAACGCGGCATTGGGCTGGCCTTTCCCCCGCTGCCCATGGCATTGTGATTAACGAAGCGTTTCCAGTGTGGTGAGACTGCAGGTGGCGCGAACTTCGGATTCGGAGTAGCGGGGAGTTTCGTTGATGATCGAACCGATCATGTATCTGGCGATCGGTTTTCTGGTCTCGATGCTGTTCGGGCTGATGATCCTGCCGCTGGTGCACAACCGCGCGGTGCGGCTGACGACCCGGCGGCTGGAGGCGGCGACCCCGCTGTCGATGGCCGAAATCCAGGCCGACAAGGACCAGTTGCGGGCGGAATTCGCCATGTCGGCGCGGCGGCTCGAGATGAGCGTCGATCAGCTCAAGAGCAAGACCACCAGCCAGTTCGCCGAACTCGGCAAGAAAACCGACGCGATCAACCGGATGAAGCTTGAGCTTGGCGAAAAGAACGCCACGATCTTTGCGCTCGAAGCCCGCGAGAAGGCGGTCAAGGAACAGTTGCGCGCCACCGAAGAGGAATTCGCCGCCAAGACGGAAGCGCTGCGGTCTGCCGAGCAGGCGTTGAAGGACAAGCACAGCGAGCTTGCGAAGATCAATGCCGAATTGTCCGATCGTTCGATGATGGCGGACAGCCGCCAGGTCGAACTGGTGGCCGTGCGCACCCAGATCGACGCGCTGCAGAACCGCGTCGGCGATGCCGAAAAGGAATTTGCCGCAACGCAAGCCCGGCTCGAACAGCAGCGAAGCGAATCCGCCGTCGCGACGCGCGAACTGACCGAGGCGCGCGGCCGCGTCGAAAACCTGAGCCAGCGCGTCACCGATCTCGACCGCCAGTTGATCATCCAGGTCAAGGAAGCCGAAATGCTCGGCAACCGCGTCAACGATCTGGAAGCCCGGCTTGCCACCCAGGGCAAGCTGCTCGCCGAGCGCGACTCTGAGAATGCTCAACTGCGCCAGTTGCATGAGGCCGCCGAACGCGCCGCCAGGGAAGCACGCGATGAAATCGCCGCCACCAACAGCGGCAAATGGCCGGCGCTGGAAAAACTGAAGGCCGAAAAGGCCGCGCTCGAGGACCAGCTCGGCGTGGCGCGCGACGAACGCGCCAAATTGCAGCGCGACATCAACGCGATCCACCAGCAGGCCGAGAGCGCATGGGCGACCGAGCGCATGGAAAATGCGCTGCTGCGCGAACGCATCAATGACATCGCCGCCGAAGTCGCCAAACTCGCGATGCAGCTCGAAGGACCGAATTCGCCGATCGAGGCCATGCTGGCCGCCGAGCCGGTAATTCCGGCCAAGGCGGCACGAGCCGCCAACGGCGCCACCGCCCATGCCGGTGTCTCCGAAGGCGGCGGCACCCTGGCCGAGCGCATCCGCGCGCTGCAGTCCCACGCCTCCCGCGCCCGCCAGCAGGGCGCGTGAAGCCCAGTCGTCATACGCGGGCGTAGCGCGCGCTGCCCGGATTCGAATTTCAAAACAGCCAACCTCCAAACCGTCATGGATGGACGGCCCCTCTCGGCAAGGGCTTTTTTGGTATTTCGGCAAGTGAATCGGGGAGCCGGTCATGTACACGTCGACTTCCGCATACGCCCGCATTCTCGCCGCGCGATGCGCCCGAGTTTTGCTTAAAAGGTCCCGCCTTCTGGAAGATCAGAGGGCGCAGTGCTACCCCAAGAGGGGAGCAGGGAATGCCGGGCGCCCGAAGCGCCCGCGGCCTCGTGTGCAAAGGTAGAAAGCACACGAGTTAGTCACCACGGTCACGCCGGAATCGCCCGGCATTCCCCGCGCAATGGTTTTAACGGTTTCCTTCGTGCTCTCCTCGGTGACCGGGCTTGTTTGCCACCGTCGCCCGCGGAATCTCTTCCGCGAAACTTGACGCCAGCGTCGGGGCGTCAGGACCACACGACTTCGCCGTCCGCGAGCTAAGCACCTTCGTCAACGCGCCCCTCACGTCCACCGCATCCCGCCCCGCGTCCGTGACGATCGCGAGCCGCCCCTCTGTGGGACGGGATAACGAGAGATATGCAGGTGATTTGGGTCGGATGGGAACGGGAATATTTTTGCAAAGGGGACTGGACGGCCCAAATCACCTTGATCCGCTTCAATAAAACAGCGTTTTTGCGCAAGACTCCGGTCGGTAGCCCGAAACCGGCACGAGCGTTGTGATCTCCGCACTAAGCCCGTTTCCCCGGATTTCGAGGAGCCACGTCATCGGGCGGCGCTTCTCGCGCCGACTCGTTGGCTCCTCCGGGCCCGTTACCGATCTGCATCCGTTCCCCGGGGACACTTTAGTGCCGACAGCTTGACACCGGTGGCCCGCACTTCGTAAATCGCTCGCTCTGACGGCGTGCATCGTCGGGCCAAAGGCCGATTTGCAGGCCTTTGATCGATGCACGAAAATCCCGGACGCATAGCTCAGCGGGAGAGCGTTCCCTTCACACGGGAGAGGTCCAAGGTTCGATCCCTTGTGCGTCCACCACGAACGCTAGTGAAATCAAATACTTTTTCCGACGGCGCGCGTTGCTGTTGTCTTGCTATCGGCATCTGCACGCAGAACAAAGCACGAAATGGCGTGCAGTAGCGTGCAAAATCCGTGCAGTCTGTCTTGTGATGCGGGCTGTCCCCTCGACTCGGCAAAGCTGGTGTGGGGCTTCATCGGAGGTACCAAGCCATGTTTCGAAAATTGATCGACGGCTATCGCAGTCAGGCAGCGCAACAACTATCCGATGCAGAGGAATTAGAGGCCGGTCGGTGGCGCATTGGCAATCAAGACGGCGACCAATCGGGCAGTACCGCCTCAAGTAAGCGAAGCCTTGCCGCTAGATTATTGGGCTTGAGTAAGGCTTACGAAGATTTGGACGAATAGGGACCGTTCGCCGTAATTCCCCTAAGTAGAAGGCCGCCTCAGGTTGGCGGCCTCTTTCATTCAATCGTCCGTGGCATCAAAGGGAACGGCCCAGCGTGGGGGACAAGCTGGGATCGTTTGCGGGGTCGTGCCATCGCGGGCGTGGCACATCAATCCCAAAATTGAAGATCGTTCCTGACAGGCTAGTGCATTATCGCGGCCCGCCGTGCATTTCAGATTGACCCCCGGTTTCGATCACGGAACCTTCTGCCGTTCAATCTGTTAATCCGGAATCTGTTAATCCGGAAAACGAGGGAACCGGCCATGTGGACGCGCTTGATGTGTGTCGCCGCGATTTGTTTTGGAATCGCTCCGCAGTCTGAGGCCGGTGCGCTTCCTCGCATGTCATGCGCCGTTGTCCGATTTTACGTCGCAAAGTATTCCGCTCCCGCCGCAGAGACATGGGCGCGTAGCAAGGGAGCTACCGACGCGCAAATCGAAGCTGCCCGGCATTGTCTGAAAGATTCGCCGGTACAGGCGGTCACGAACGTCAGTACAACGATTCGTTGACCGCATAGCCCGTGATTCGTTCCAGCGTCGTCGCTAGACCGCGAACACCCATGCGGCGAAGATCACGGCCAGAACAGCTAGTCCGCTTACCGTCCAGCCCGTCGCGTAAACCGCGCCATCCGCTTCCGGCCTATCGACCATCGTGTCGTGCCAATGAGACATGATCGGCTCCTTAGCTTACCCTGACATTAGGTCGCTGCTCGCGGCTAAAGGTTCAAAGGCTGATTTTCGGGCGTTAGGCATATCTTCTGCGGCGTGGCCAGCATCACGAACGACGCGAGCGTTATGTATTTGCTTATGCGTAAGGCCGATGTCGGTAGCTCCTACCGCTTCCGGACTGGAAGCGGTACGCTCGTTCGCCCCACGTATCTCGCCACGATCTTGCGCAACGTCGTATTCATCGGCAAGACGACGATTCAAAATCGGTAGAACGCCAGCACCGACATCACCACCACGACTGCGGCGACGATTCCTACAACACCTTGGGCACTGATTTTGATACCCCAAAAATTGATGTCGAATTTTGGTAGTTCAGACATGACAAAGCCCTCCATTTAAAACTTGAAGAGCGAATCGTTCTTGTCAGGGGGTTTTGTCAGAAGAGGGTATGCGCCAAATCGTGTCAGAGCACTGACACAGTCCGGACGTGAACGACAACCATATCAATCACTTAGAAAATCGTCTCTGACACATTGAGTCAGGTTTGTTGCTCGCTATAGGCGGAATAATTTGAATTTATTGGCTTTTTGCGACTGATTTTCCGCGCCATGTTCCCTGCTAAGGAACCGCCCATTGCCGGACAATGACTGACTGACCCCAGCATAATCAAGGATGTTGACCCCTTCTCCCTCGCCCCGCTTGCGGGGAGAGGGTCGGGGTGAGGGGACCTCTCCGCAAGTTCGGACTCGCGGATAAGCCCCTCACCCGGCGCTACCCGCCGACCTCTCCCCGCAAGCGGGGCGAGGTGAAATCGATTCAACTCAAAGCCATCATGCTCTAGAGGTGCTGCTTCTGCATGAAAGCGATGATGAGCCGCGCCACCTCGTCGGTTCCCTCGTCGAAGATGAAGTGACCGGCATCCAGCTGATGGACCTCCGCATCCGCCACATCGCGCCTGAAGGCGTCGCCTCCCGCCGCGATGAACGACGGATCGTTCCGTCCCCAGACCACCAATGTCGGCGGCTTATATTCGCGTAGCCACGCCTGCCAGGCAGGATATGACGCGACGTTCGTCCGGTAGTCGTAGAGCAAAGCCGCCTGAATCTCGCGCTGACCGGGCTGCTGGAGGTGCGCAAACTCATCGGTCCAGGTGTCCGGGTTGTAACGCTCGGGATGTGATGTGCCCAAGGTGTGCCGCTGCTCGGTTGCCGCCAAGGACACGAAAGCCTCAAAGACTTCGGGATGCTTCGCCGGATCCTCCCAATATTTCCTGATCAATGTCCACTTGGGGCCGAGACCCTCTTCGTACGCATTGGCGTTCTGAACGATGAGCGCCTGCACCCGGCTCGGACGCGCCGCCATCACGCGAAAGCCGACCGGGCCGCCGTAGTCGTGAAGGTAGAAGCTTGCCTTGTCGATCTTAAGCCTGTCGAGGAACGCGGTCGTCGTCTTCGCCAGGTTGTCGAATGTGTATGCGTAAGACGACGGCGGAGGAGCGTCGCTGTGACCGAAGCCCGGAAAGTCCGGCGCGACCAGATGATACCGGGTCGCCAGCAGCGGAATCAGAGGATCGAACTCGCGCGACGACGAGGGAAAGCCGTGAAGCAGGACGATCGTCGGCGCATCCCTCGGACCGGCCTCGCGATAGAATATCTTCAAACCGTCGACTTCGACACGGTTGTAGGTCGTCGTCGCGTTGGTCGCCGGCACCGGCTCGGCGTGGGCGACGCCGGCCGTCAATGATGCTGCAGTCACCATTGCCAGGATCCTCCTCATGTTGATCTCCTTTCAGATTTTTACGTGATTGCTTTTCAACGACCCGCCGATAGGCCGATCGCCACAGGCCCTGACCAGCGCCTCTCCTGTTTCCTGTGAATTGCCAGGGACGATGGCGATTTTTCTTGTGTTGTTCATGACGAGCCTCCGGGTCGTATTTAAGGACTTGAGGAATCGGCCGGCCCTTGGAGGCCGGCCGATCCTTCTCGTCACGCGGCCATCGGCAGCGGCTTGGCCCGCGCGGCAGCAGCAGCGATGCGCATCGTCGCGAGCTCGGCTACCAGGAAGGCCAGCGCCGCCAGCCCTGCTCCGACCAGGCCCAGATTATGCGCTCCGACCACCTGGATTCCGGCAGCGCCGACGATGCCGGCCGCGGAAATGCCGAAGAACGATCCGGCCGTGTTGAGACCGAGCAGCACCGGGGCGATCGACGGTGCAAGAGAGACCAGGCGGTGCTGCTGGGGGACCAGCAGGCCCCATCCGGACGCGCCCCAGATCAGGATCGCCGGCACGGCGGTCCAGAGATGCGCGCCTGTCCACGGCATCGTCGCGCTATCTGTCGCGAGCACCGTCAGCATCGCGAGAATCACCTTCCGCGAACCGATCCGGTCGATGAGTCTTCCGGAGGCGAGGTTCGCAAATGTGCCGGCGGCGCCCCAAAGGACGAGCAGTGCGCCGAGCACGACGGCGTTGCCGCCGATCGCGCGGTCGAAGGCCACCGCGAAGTATGTGTAAACCGTGAAGATGCCGGTCAGACCGAGGAAGGTCGTTGCGAGCGTCAGCCCGACGCGGGCGTCTGTCAACGGTGCGAGGCGCTTGGCGAGGGAAACCGCAGGCGGCAAAGGCACCTCGGCGAGGAACGCCAACACGCCAAGGCCAGCCACGGTGCCGAGGCCGGCGACGAACGCCATGGTCCAGCGCCAATCGCCGAGACCGCCGATGACGGCGCCGGCCGGCGAGCCGAGCGCGGTGGACAGCGTCAGGCCCGCGACGACCACCGACAGCGCGAAGCCGCGCCGTTCGGCGGGTACGAGCATCGCCGCCGATCCCGTCGCCGTCGGCGAGAACATCGCGGCACCGAGACCCGCGAACGCTCGCGTCAGCAGGGCGACGCCAAAGGTCGGGGCTACCGCAGTCGCGAGGTTCGAGACCACGAATATCGCGGTGCCGGCGAGCAGCATGTTTTTTCGCGGCACCCAAGCTGCGACCGCGGCAATGACCGGCGCGAGGAGCGCGAGGGTCACCGAATAGATGGTGGTCATTTGTCCCGCTGCGGCGATGCTGACATCGAAAGCGCGGGAGATCTCGGGCAACACGCCGGCAACGACGTAGCTGTCGGTACCGAGCGCGAACATGCCGATGGCAAGTACCAAAAGACGGCGATCCATGATTGTTCTCCTTGATGTTCGACGGTTCACGCGCGACCCGCGAGGAAGATCGCTTCGGCTACCGCCGGTTCGAAAGCGCCGCTCGTCCGTGCGAGCACGGCCTTCTTGTTCTTCGGAAGTCCGAAATAACCGATCTTGGGACCGAGCCCCCGTACACCGCTGGTTCGGGCCGCGCTTGCGATCAGGGTGATTGGTTGGCGGCGGTCCCTGCAGCTTCGCGAGCACCGCCAGCCGTTCGGTGGTTACGCTGCGGTCTTCTCCGCCTGAATCTCGCCGCCGAAGGCCGCCTTGATCTCGGCTGCGACCCGCGGGCCGTTCTCGTCGAGCACGAAGTGTCCGCTATCGAGCCAGACCAGCTTCGCGTCGGGCAGATCATTCAGGTAGGCGCGTGCTCCGGGCGGGATGAAGAACGGGTCGTGCTTGCCCCAGACGATGAGCGTCTTCGGCTGATGCGCCCGGAAGGCCGCCTGCCACTCTGGATAGAGCGCGATGTTTGTCTTGTAGTTCTCGAGCAGGTCGACCTGGTAGTCCTGGGTGCCGGGGCGATCGAGAAACGCCTGATCGAGGATCCAGTTGTCAGGGTTGATCGCTTCGGGATCCTTGGCGCCGACCAGCCAATGGAATTTGGTGCCTTCGATGCTGACGAACTCGCGCGCCGCCTTCTCGGTCTCGGGCGTGCGATTCTCCCACAGCGGCAACAGGGCCTTCTTCGGCGCCTCACCCACGCCTTCCATGTACGCATTGGCGTTCTGGATGATGAAGCCCTTCACGCGGTCGGTGCGCTGCACGAACAGACGGAAGCCGATCGGGCCGCCATAGTCCTGCATGTACATGATGTACGATTTCAAACCGAGCACATCGACCACTCCGGAGACATGGGCGGCCAGGTTGTCGAACGTGTAGGCGAATTCCTTGTTCGAAGGGGCGTCCGAGTGCCCGAAACCGACATAGTCTGGAGCGACCAGGTGGAAGCGATCAGCCAGCGCCGGCATCAGGTCGCGGAACATCTGGCTGCTGGTCGGCAGTCCGTGCAGCAGCAGGATCGTCTCTGCTGCAGGGTCTCCGGCCTCCCGGTAAAAGATTTTCCGGCCGTTCACGATGGCGGTCCGATGGTGGGTTTGCGTGGTCATCTGGGCTCTCCTCGGGGCTTGGATCATCCGCCGGGCGGGCAGTGCGCGCGCCGTCGTATCCATGACCCATGTTTTTGAGCTTTCCAGAACGACCCGGTAGCCGATAAGATCGGGAGGAATCCTCTCGAAACCTGGAAGGCCCTTTTGGACCGCCTCGATGCCATGTCAGTCCTGTTGGCGGCGGTGGAAAGCGGAAGCCTCTCTAAAGCCAGCAGAAATCTCCGCCTGCCCTTAGCCACGGTCAGTCGGAAGGTCTCCGAACTGGAGGCCCACCTGAACGCCACGCTGCTGGTTCGTTCGGCAAAAGGGCTGGAATTGACCCCGGCCGGACGGTCCTACGTGGCGTCCGCAAAGTCGATCCTGGAGCAGCTGAACGAGGCGGAGCGCGCTGCATCGGGCGAATATACGGAGCCGAAGGGCGACCTCGTCGTCACCGCGCCGATCATGTTCGGGCGGCTCAACGTCCTTCCGGTCGTGACCAGCTTTCTGGAAGCCTATCCGGACGTCTCGGTCGGCTTGGTCATGACCGACCGCGTCACGCATTTTCTGGAGGACCAGGTCGACGTCGCGCTGCGCATCGGTCCCCTGCCCGACAGCAGTCTGATCGCGAGCCGCCTCGGGACGGTCCGGCATGTCGTATGCGCGAGTCCCAACTATCTCGCGACGAACGGGGCGCCGTCGACGCCCGACGACCTCGCGCGACACCGCGTGATATCGTTCCAGAGCGTATCGGCCCTCAGTTCATGGGTCTTCGAATCCGCAGGATCGGAGATCACCGCGTCGTTTCGTTCGCGGCTCAGCCTGAATACGATCGACGCGGCCATCGATGCAGCCCTCTCCGGAGCCGGCCTCGTCCGCGCGGTGTCCTACCAGATCGCCGATCACGTTCGGGCAGGACGACTGGCCTTGGTCCTCGAATCCTTCGAGCCGAAACCTCGTCCAGTTCATCTCGTCTACGACGCGCAGAACCGGCTGCCGCTGAAGTTGCGGGCTTTCGTCGATTTCGTCGTGCCGCGCATGCGTCAACGACTCGTCGACGTCGCGCTGGACTCGGCGGCAAGCCGGTGACGCGCCTTGAACGGCTGGGCTTGCGACCGGGAGAGGACCAAGGACGCATGGCGGCGGCGCCCCCGGCATCGTTGATGAGGACATTCAGACGAGCAAAGGCGGTCACCGCCACGGAAAATATCCGTTCGACGTCGTCCGCCTTGGCGACGTTGCCCTGGGCGACGACTGCCTTGCTTCCTGCGTAGTCTCACCGTTCCGATGCTCCTTGGCGACTTGGCTCCTCTCATCGTGGGGAAAACGGAAGCTGGTGATGGTTACCGATACGTTTCCGGCACCCAACGGATTTTCGTGTCACCGTTCGTCCGGTCCTTAAGATTTTGGCTTTAGAAGCGGCAGCATGGAAGAGCGCCGTGCAAAACCTCGACAACGTGTTTTGAAAGCCGGAACGATCGAGTTCCAAGGCAGCAGCGTCGATTGCACAATTCGCAATATGTCCCCGATCGGGGCAGCGCTCGACGTCGCGAGCCCCGTAGGGATTCCGCATGAAATCACGCTGAACATCGTGAGCCGCCACGAACGTCAGAATTGCCGTATCGTCTGGCGCAAGGAAAAGCGGATTGGCGTGGCCTTCGCCCCTGATGACCGGCGGGAAAATTCATGACCGACCGAATTAAAATCATGTGTTCCAAGTGCAAAAAGCCATTCAGCGAGAGAGCGCGGCTGCTCCGTGACGGCCATCAGATGCAATGCCCGCATTGCATGAAGCTGATCACCTTCGATAGCAGTTCGGAAGACACAAATATCAGCCGTCCGCTGAGAGCGGCGCGGGATTTTCGGATTGCGGCGGAGACGGCAATCGTTCTCGCTCGTATGGCGGCTCAAGCGCCGAAACGTGATTCCCAATTTTAGGCAAAGCTGACACCCAGTTCATTGGGGACGCCGCAAGCCAGCAAGGGATTGGCGAAGAGAGGTCCGAGGCTCGATCCCTTGTGCATTCACCAATTCAGATCAGCCCAGGCCCGCATCCTTCAGCCGTCGGGAAAACCAGCGCGATAGGGCCGGGTCGATGGCACCGCCGACATACACCTCCGACGCCGCGACGTTGTTTTCCGCAAGCGTCACCAGCACGCCGATCTGGTAGGCGAACCACAGATGCGGATCGGTCAGGCCGCGCAGCTTCTGCTGGTCGTGTTCCAGCGGCAGATGGCTGGTCGCCTTCCTGACTTCGATCGCGAGCAGGTTCTCCGGAATGGCGCGGTGGTGCACGACAATGTCGGGAAAAATCGATTTACCGCTGCCGTCGTCGGTCGAGACAATGGTTGCCCTCGGAAGCCGCAGCGTCCGCTCTCCCAGGCGATTGTAATCGCAGTCGACGTCCCATCCGCCAAATTGCTTTTCGACATGCACCGCCAGCCGATGGTTGAAGGTACGCTCGCCGAGATCCTTTTCGAACAGCTGGCTCTCGCGCGCATAGAAATCCCCGAGCGCGCTGACGACCTTGTCCAGCTCGGCCTGCATTTTTTCGGGCTGCATGGCGCCTCCGTCACAAGCATCCTAAACCGTGACCGGAAAGGCAACGAGCTTTTTTCCAACCGTCCGAAGCACGGCGTCGCTTCCGCTCGCCTATGGTCACTCGCCCTCACATCTGCACTTCGATCAGCCGCGGTCCCTTTTCGGCAACGCCTTCCGCCAGCGCCTTGTTGAACTCGTCGACATTGGTCACCGCGCGGCCGGAAACGCCCATGCCTTTGGCGAGCGAAACAAAGTCGAGCGTGGGGCGGTCGATTTTCAGCATGTCGAGCGCGCGTTGTCCGGGCTCGCCGGCGCCGACGCCATCGAATTCGCCGCGCAGGATCTGGTAGATCCGGTTCGCGAACACGATCGTCAGGACGTCGAGGCCCTCGCGGGCCTGGGTCCACAGCGATTGCAGCGTATACATCGCGCTGCCGTCGCCGACCATGCAGATCACCTTGCGGTCCGGGCATGCCACCGCGGCGCCGGTGGCGATCGGGGTCGAAAATCCGATCGAGCCGCCCATGTTCTGCAGCCAGTCATGCGGGGCGGCGGCAGCCGTCGGCGGAAAGAAGCCGCGGCCGGTGGTGATGGACTCATCGACCATGATGGCGTTTTCCGGGATCGCCAGCGCGATCGCCTGCGCGATCGAGGCGTGGGTCAGCGCCCCTGTCGGCCTGGTCAACTCGGCCAGTTGCTGCGGCTTGACGTCCTGCGGCGTCGCGCGAAGCGCATCCGACAGCGCCTCCAGCGCCGCGACCGAATTTTCGCCCCACGCCGTCATGCGGTGGACCTCGCAGCCCGCGGGCTTGAGCATGCTCGGCTTGTTCGGATAGGCAAAGAAGGCGACCGGATCGTTGGCCTCGACCAGAATGATGTTCTTGAAGTCCTTCAGCAGCGGCAGCGCCGTCTCGATCACGTAGGGGATACGGTCGATCGAGAACCGGCCGCGGCCCCGCGCCATGCGCGGGTGATAGGTCTGGCCCATCACCTTGCAGCCGGTCTTGCCGGCGATCCGCTGCGCCAGCGCCAACCCCTTCTCGGTCAGCGCGCTGCCGGTGATCAGCAGCAGGTTCCGCGCGCCGCCGCCGTGAAGCAGTTTCGCCGCCTGCTCGACGGCCTCCGGGGAATAACCGGCGCGCTGGCTGGGCGCCGGCACCTCGGCGATGCCGTCGGCCTCGTTCCATGCGGTATCCGCGGGCAGGATCAGGGTCGCGATCTGCGGCGGCGCGCTCTTGGCCGCCGCAATCGCCGCGGCGCCGTCGGCGGCGACCGATTTGGCGTCGGGCGAGGTTCGCACCCAGGCCGACATCGGCCGCGCCAGGCCCTCGATATCGGACGTCAGCGGCGCATTCAGCCCGATATGATAGGTCGCATGCTGGCCGACGATGTTGACGATGCCGGAATGAGCTTTCTTGGCGTTGTGCAGATTGGCAAGTCCGTTGGCAAGGCCGGGTCCGAGGTGCAAGAGCGTCGATGCCGGCGTGCCTTTCATGCGGAAATAGCCGTCGGCCGCCCCCGTCACCACGCCCTCGAACAGGCCGAGCACGCAGCGCATGCCCTCGACCCGGTCCAGTGCGGCGACAAAATGCATCTCCGAGGTGCCGGGATTGGCGAAACAGACGTCAACGCCGCCCGCGACCAGGGTCCGCACCAGACTTTCCGCACCGTTCATCGTTCCACTCCCGTTCGCCACATCATAATAGTTGAGCGATCTCATAGTTGAGCGCGCGACCGGACGCAAAACCGGATCCCGGTTCTGCCGGTCACGCTCCTGAAACCCGCCAGAGATCAATCACTCCCGGCGCCTTTCGTCAAAGGCCTGGCGGACATTGCTGCCATCGCCGCAGCCATCGTGGTTTTTTAACCGCAGCGCCGGAAAAAATCGCAGGGCTCACGCGGCCGTGGGTTGCGAAATCGCATGATTTATGGCCTGTCTCGGCTTTAGGCCGATTTTTTTCGCGAGGCAGAAAATGTCCCGGGTTTTTGCATTGCTGCTGGCGGCGATGACCTTGCTGGCCGTCGACCCTGCGCGAGCCCAAGGCTTCTTTGGCAATTTCTTTGGAAGCTCCAGCCCGATTCCGCGAGAGCTCGTGAGCTTCCCCGGCCGCTATCCGCCCGGCACTATCGTCATCAGCACCAGCGAGCGGCGGCTTTATCTGGTTCTCCCCAACGGCCAGGCGCTCAAATACGGCATCGGTGTCGGCCGGGAGGGCTTTAGCTGGAGCGGCAGCCATCGCATCACCGCCAAGAAGGAATGGCCGAGCTGGACCCCGCCCTCGCAGATGCTGGCGCGGCGGCCGGATCTGCCGCGTTACCTGCCGGGCGGCATCCAAAACCCGCTCGGCGCCCGCGCCATGTATCTGGGCTCGACGCTCTATCGCATTCACGGCTCGAACGAGCCGGAAACCATCGGCCATGCCGTATCCTCCGGCTGCATTCGCATGACCAATGAAGACGTGACCGACCTCTACAACCGCGTCTCCGTCGGCACCATGGTCGTCGTAAGGTAACTGACCACGCGCCGAGCCTGAGGGAATCTGCACCGCGCCGCGGTGGCGAGCCCTGCGGTCAAGCCTTGCGCGCGCGGGGCGATTGCGGCAGCGTCGATGCGATGAGCGCTCCTCGCCGGTCCTGGCATATCCTGTTGATGCTCGCGGTCGTTTTGGCCGCCTTCGACGCCGCGGTCTCGCCGCCATCGCGATGCGCTGAAGATGCCGCCATCGCATCGCGTCGGCGCACTGAGCGGAAGGCATTCACCGACGGCGAGATAACAGACGGATTTCTCAAGACCGCATTCGGCGCCGAATATCATCTCGCCGGCCGCGTCGATCGCATCCGGAAATACGATGTGCCGGTGCGGGTGTTCGCCAGCGGCGGCGCCCGCGCGGATCGAAAGGCGCAACTCGCCAGGGTCGTTGCCGATATCGGCGCGCGCGTTCAGCATCTCGATATCGCCATGGCGGATAGCCGCGAGGCCGCCAATGTCATCGTCACTCTGGTGCGCGACCGCGACCTGTCGCGCACCATCGCAACCTTCTACGGCAACGAGCGCGCGCGCGAAATCCGCTCCTCGCTCGATCCGCAATGCCTGTCCGGCTTTCGCAAGAACGACAGGTTCGAGATCGAGCATTCCGACGTGCTCCTCACCTTCGACAGCAGCGATTTCACCTTCCTCGATTGCGCCTATGAGGAATTGCTGCAGTCGCTGGGGCCGATCAACGATACCAGTTCGGTGCCATGGACCATGTTCAACGACAATGTGTCGATGGGGTTTTTCGACGTCTACGATCAGTACATCATGAATGTGCTGTACGATCCCCGGATCAAGGCCGGCATGACCATGGAACAGGTCAAGGCCGTGCTGCCGGACGTGCTCGCCGATGTGCGGATCTGGGTCAGGAAGATCAATAACCTGCCGGAATGAACTATGAACTCTGCGCGGTCGTCCCTGCGAACTCAGGGACGACACATAGCGGCGCTCGATATCAAGCGAACTTATCGAACAATTCCCGCCCGATCAGCATGCGGCGGATTTCGCTGGTGCCGGCGCCGATCTCGTAGAGCTTGGCGTCGCGGAGCAGCCGCCCGGTCGGATAGTCGTTGATATAGCCGTTGCCGCCGAGCAGCTGGATCGCATCGAGCGCGCATTGCGTCGCCTTCTCGGAGGCATAGAGAATGGCGCCGGCGGCATCCTCGCGCGTGGTCTCGCCGCGATCGCAGGCCTTTGCCACCGCGTAGACATAGGCGCGGGACGCATTCATCGTGGTGTACATGTCGGCGATCTTGCCTTGCACCAGCTGGAAGGTGCCGATCGGCTGGCCGAACTGCTTGCGCTCGTGCACATAGGGCATCACCACGTCGAGGCAGGCCTGCATGATCCCGAGCGGTCCCGCCGCGAGCACCGCGCGTTCGTAGTCAAGCCCCGACATCAAGACGTTGACGCCGCGGCCGACCTCGCCGAGCACGTTCTCTTCCGGCACTTCGCAATTCTCGAACACCAGTTCGCCGGTGTCGGAGCCGCGCATCCCGAGCTTGTCGAGCTTCTGCGCGGTGGAAAATCCCTTCATGCCCTTTTCGACGATGAAGGCGGTGATGCCGCGCGGGCCGGCCGCCGGATCGGTCTTGGCGTAGACCACCAGCGTTTCCGCGATCGGCCCGTTGGTGATCCACATCTTGCTGCCATTGATGACGAAGCGATCGCCCTTCCTCTCGGCGCGGGTCGACATCGAGACCACGTCGGAGCCGGCGCCCGGCTCGGACATCGCCAATGAGCCGACATGTTCTCCGGAAATCAGCTTGGGCAGATATTTCCGCTTCTGCGCGTCGTTGCCGTTACGCCGCAGCTGATTGACGCAAAGATTGGAGTGCGCGCCGTAGGACAGGCCGACCGACGCCGAGGCGCGTGAAATTTCCTCGAGCGCAATGCAGTGCTCGAGATAGCCCAGTCCCGATCCGCCATATTCCTCCTCGACGGTGATCCCATGCAGGCCGAGCGCGCCGATTTTCGGCCACAGATCGCGCGGGAATTGGTTGCTCCTGTCGATTTCAGTCGCACGCGGCGCGATCTCGTTGGCCGAGAAATCCTGGACGGTCCCGCGAATCGCATCCGCGGTTTCGCCGAGATCGAAATTGAACATCCGATGCGCGTTGGGGATCATGGTCGGGCTGCCTCCGGGCAAATCATGCGGCTTTTCTCGCGCACAGCCTTATGCGTTGGAAATAAGCTTGTCACGGGCCAAAGGTGCTGAGAAGGGGGTTCCGCCGGATCGGCCGCGGGCGCCACCTCCCGCACGGCGGAATGCCGCAAACTTCCCTTGCCCTGTCGCGCGCAACGGGATGTAATTCGCGGAAATCAGCGCCCTCCGGAGCAACCGCCGACGGGGACCATCAGGGAGCAAACCGATGCACGGGACCATCGATCTCGTTCAGAATCCCGATCAGGAGGCGGCGCGGGAGCGCGCCTATTCCATACCGCTTGAACAGTTCGATCCCGGCGACCCCGAATTGTTTCGCACCGATACGTTCTGGCCCTATTTCGACCGGCTCCGCCAGGAAGCGCCGGTCCACTACTGCAAGGACGGCGTGTTCGGGCCATACTGGTCGATCACCAAATACAACGACATCATGGAGATCGAGACCAACCACGCGTTGTTCTCATCGGCGGCGTCGCTTGGCGGCATCACCATCCGCGACGCGCCGGTCGACCTGCGCCGCGAAAGCTTCATCGCCATGGATCAGCCGCGTCACAGCGCGCAGCGCAAGACCGTAGCACCGATGTTCACACCGACGCATCTCGACCAGCTCGCGATCAACATCCGCAAGCGCTCGGCCGAATGCCTCGACAATCTGCCGAAGCACGACCTGTTCGACTGGGTCGACCGGGTCTCGATCGAGCTGACCACGCAGATGCTCGCCGTATTGTTCGACTTCCCATGGGAGGACCGCCGCAAGCTGACGCGCTGGTCCGATATCGCAACGACGATCCCGGGTCCGGACGGACTCGTTGCGACCGAGGACGAGCGGCAGGCCGAGCTATTGGAATGCGCGAGATATTTCGCAAAGCTCTGGAACGAGCGCATCAACCAGCCGCCGAAGAGCGACCTGCTGTCGATGATGGCGCACAGCGAGGCCACCCGCGACATGGACCCGCAGAATTTCCTCGGCAACCTGATCCTCTTGATCGTCGGCGGCAACGACACCACCCGCAACACGCTGTCGGGCAGCATCTATGCCTTGAGCAAGAATCCGGATCAATACGGCAAGCTGCGGGAAAATCCGGCGCTGATAGACAGCTTCGTGCCGGAGGTGATCCGCTGGCAGACGCCGCTGGCGCATATGCGCCGCACTGCTCTCGAGGACATCGAGTTCCGCGGCAAGCAGTTCAGGAAGGGCGACAAGGTCGTGATGTGGTACGTCTCGGGCAACCGGGACGACGAGGTGATCGACCGTCCCTATCAATTCATCATCGACCGGGCGCGGCCGCGCACCCACGTCTCCTTTGGCTTCGGCATTCACCGCTGCGTCGGGATCCGGTTGGCCGAGCTGCAATTGAAGATCATCTGGGAAGAAATCATGAAGCGCTTCGACCATATTGAGGTGGTCGGGGAGCCGAAGCGGGTGTATTCAAGCTTCGTCAAGGGCTACGAAACCCTGCCGGTGCGGATCGCCGGCTGACCTCTATTTTGGGATCGAACGATGAACATCCAGACCGCCATCAAGGCCGACCACGCCGAGATTCAGCGCGCCGCGCGCGAAGAGGCTTATTCCACGCCGCTGAAGGATTTTCATCCCGGGGCGCCGCGGCTGTTCCAGAACAATACGCTATGGCCCTGGTTCGAGCGGTTGCGCAAGGAAGCGCCGGTGCATTATTGCACCAATGCACCGATCGAACCCTACTGGTCGGTCACCAGATACAACGACATCATGCATGTCGATACCAATCACGGCGTCTTTTCCTCGGACGCCACCCTTGGCGGCATCTCGATCCGCGACGCACCGTCTGGCTACGACATGCCGAGCTTCATCGCGATGGATCAACCCCGGCACAGCGCCCAGCGCAAGACCGTGTCGCCGATGTCCACGCCGACGCATCTGGATGAACTAGCCATCCTGATCCGCGAACGCGCCGGCAAGGTGCTCGACGCGCTGCCGCGCAACGAGACCTTCAATTTCGTCGATCGCGTCTCGATCGAATTGACCACGCAGATGCTGGCGACCCTGTTCGACTTTCCCTGGGAAGAACGCCGCAAGCTGACGCGCTGGTCCGATGTCGCGACCGCATTGCCCAAGAGCATGATCGTTGAATCGGCCGAGCAGCGCCGCGCCGAGATGGACGAGTGCGCGGCCTATTTCGGCAAGCTTTGGAACGAGCGCGTCAACGCCGAACCGCGCAACGACCTGATCTCGATGATGGCGCATAGCGACGCCACCCGCCATATGGATTCCGAAAACCTGTTCGGCAACATCATCCTGCTGATCGTCGGCGGCAACGACACCACCCGCAACACCATGAGCGGCTCGGTGCTCGCCTTGAACGAAAACCCCGACCAGTACCAGAAACTGCGCGACAATCCGGCGCTGATCGATTCCATGGTGCCGGAAGTCATTCGCTGGCAGACGCCGCTCGCGCATATGCGGCGCACCGCGCTGGTCGATACCGAGCTCGGCGGCAAGACCATCAGGAAAGGCGATCGGGTGGTGATGTGGTACGTCTCGGGCAACCGCGACGAGGCGGCGATCGAGAACCCCAACGACTTCATCATCGACCGAGCCCGGCCCCGCACCCATTTGTCGTTCGGCTTCGGCATCCACCGCTGCCTCGGCATGCGGCTGGCCGAGCTGCAACTGAAGATCGTCTGGCAGGAAATGCTGAAACGCTTCGACAATATTGAAGTTGTCGGCGAGCCCAAGCGCGTGTATTCGAGCTTCATCAAAGGTTATGAATCCCTGCCGGTGCGCATTCCAGGGTAATTAGAAGCGTAAACAGAGTATCTTGAACGCCATCCAAAACTCGCCGATCCCAGCCGAAGCCACGGCGAAGGATTTCACACGCGCCGCAGGCTTCCGCATCGCCGCCTTCCAACCGCGGCACGCCGGAATTTCGTTGCCGATCCGCGCCCTCGATCTGCCAGCCGAGTACCAATGACCGCAACAGAACAAGACGACCATGCCGAGATCCGCGAAGCCGTCGCAAAATTATGCGCGCAATTCCCCGGCGAATACTGGCGCAAGCTCGACCGCGAGATGGCCTACCCCAGCGCGTTCGTCGACGCGCTGACCACGGCCGGTTACCTCTCGGTATTGATCCCCGAGGAATATGGCGGCGCCGGGCTGAAACTATCGGCAGCGGCGGCGATCCTCGAGGAGATCCAGCGCGCCGGATGCAACGGCGGCGGCTGCCACGCCCAGATGTACACCATGGGCACGCTGCTGCGGCACGGCAGCGACGCGCAGAAATCGAAATGGCTGCCGAAAATCGCCAGCGGTGAATTGCGGCTGCAGGCGTTCGGGGTGACCGAGCCGACCAGCGGCACCGACACCTCGTCGCTGAAGACCTTCGCGAAGCGCGATGGCAACAATGGCTACATCGTCAACGGCCAGAAAATCTGGACCAGCCGCGCCGAATATTCCGACCTGATGATCCTTTTGGCGCGCACCACGCCGAAGGAACAATCCCAAAAGCGCACCGACGGCCTATCGGTGTTCATCGTCGACATGAAGGCGGCCAGGAATAACGGGCTCTCGATCACTCCGATCCGCACCATGATGAATCACTCGACCACGGAGGTTTTCTTTACCGACCTCCGGGTGCCTTCGGAAAACCTGATCGGCGAGGAGGGCAAGGGCTTCCGCTACATCCTCTCCGGCATGAATGCCGAGCGCATCCTGATTGCGGCGGAGTGCATCGGCGACGCGAAATGGTTCATCGCCAAGGCCTCCAATTACGCCAGGGAACGCGCGGTGTTCGGCCGTCCGATCGGCCAGAACCAGGGCATCCAGTTCCCGATCGCCAAGGCCTATGCCGCGATGCGCGCCGCCGAATTGATGGTCAGGGAGGCAACCCGAAAATATGAGGCCGGCATCGATTGCGGCGCCGAGGCCAACATGGCCAAGATGCTGGCGGCCGATGCCTCCTGGGAAGCCGCCAATGCCTGCGTGCAGACCCATGGCGGTTTCGGCTTCGCGGAGGAATACGATGTCGAACGCAAATTCCGCGAGACGCGGCTGTATCAGGTCGCGCCGATCTCGACCAATCTCATCCTGTCGTACCTCGCCGAGCACGTGCTGGGCATGCCGCGCTCCTACTGAGAAAACCAGATGCTGCCGCTCGAAGGACTGACCGTCATTGCCGTCGAACAGGCGGTCGCCGCACCGTTCTGCAGCTCGCGGCTGGCCGATGCCGGCGCGCATGTCA
>JAJYAH010000572.1 GCA_021779635.1 Pseudomonadota bacterium
TGCGTTTCGAGCCCGGCGTTTTCACCACCAAGCCGTTCGTGCACGAATACTGGGAGGAGGTTTACCTGATCTCGGGCGATCTCACGGTCGGCAACGACGAGCAAGGCAACGGCGGAGAATCCTTCGCGCCCAACACCTACGCCTCGCGGCCGCCTGGCGCCTGGCACGGCCCGTTCAAATCCGAGAAGGGCTGTCTGCTATTCGAAATACACTATTTTGATCCAGCCTGACGCGCTGATCCACGCGGCGCACTCTTAGTGCGCCGCGGCCGAAAAGTCTTGCATCACAGCTGACTTGACAACCCGCGCCTTGCGAGTCGTCGCCGGCGTATTGCGGCTGCGCCCGATGAAGCGCGGCACGCCTGCACTAACGACCGCGCCAATCGCGGCAATGTCGCCATTCTTGATCGCATCAAGTGCCGTGCCTTGCGTGCCGCCATCCGGCGCATCGAGCAATACGATATCGGCGGCATGGCCCGCTTTCAGGAAACCACTGTCGAGCCGATAGACTCGCGCATTGTTGCCGCTCGCGGCGCATATCGCCTGTTCCGGCGTCATGCTCGTGAGGCTCGCAAGATGCGCCAAGGTGTAGAGAATGCCGAGCGGCATGATGCCGCTACCGGTCGGCGTGTCGGTCGCGATGATGAAGCGGTCGAACGCGTTCAACTCCAGCGCAAGCTTGCCGCACAAAAGCGTCGTTCGCAGATTGCCCGCTGTGCAGACCTGAAGTGCGATCTCACTCTCCCGGATTACGCGCTCGAAATCGCGATCCGGCATGGCCGTCGGCCCACCATTGATATGGAATGAGACATGCGGGTGCATCTTCAGAAGATGATCGCCGGTGATCGCGCCGGAACCGGGAATCGATGATCCGCCGGTATGGCAGGTGGTGATCAGACCGGCCGCCTTGGCGCCGGCCACAAGCGGCACGTAATCATACGCTGTCTTCACCGCGCCAAAACCCGCCTTGGCGAGGCCGACGCCTTTCTTGGCGAGTTCGACGAAATCTTCGTCCTTCAGGCCCGGCTCGAGAATGACAGAGCCGGCAATCACGCGCATACCGCCGGGGCGATAGTCAGCAAAGCAGCGCTGCGCCGCGATCGCCAGCGCCTTAACGCCCTCCGCGTCGCGGGGCCGGCCCGGCACATGCACTTCGGAAGCCGAGATCGACGTAGTCACGCCACCGTGCAGATAGCTTTCGAGATAGCCGACCGTGCGCTGCCGCGGCGTGTAGTCGCCGAACGTAATGTGCACGTGAGAGTCGATCAGGCCGGGAATCGCAGTCATGCCGCCGGCGTCGATCACCACATCACAGGCCTCGACGACGGAAACATCTGCCGTCCCGGCGCTAACAATCTTTCCGTCATGCGCCACAACCGTGTCGCCGTGAATGAAAGGGGAGCGCCAGTCGCCGGAAACAATTGTTCCGAGATTGGTGATTGCGACTCTCATACTAACCTCCCCGCCTAGTGTTTCACCTCGCCAAGTTCGTCGCTGAGACTGTACGAGGCCATCAGGTTTTCGACCATCGCGGTTGCGGCGTTCCAGTCGTAGGTGCGGAAACTGTGGCCTGCCGTGACGAAACGCGCCCCCGCATAGAACATCTCGTATTGCTGGTGACGAGAACCGAATTCGGAACCCACTGCGTCCCAACAGGCTTTGAGGAATTTCACCTTGTCCTCCGGCTCTAGATTCGCAGCACGCTGGGTGGTGTGGATGATTTTGTTGAGCATGGGATCGCTAAAATCCTTGATCGAGGACGGCAGCATGATCATCGCGCCACCAGAGAGTTCGCGGATCGCATTGATGAACTGCGGATAGAGATCCTGCGTCAGCACCTGGGCCGAATACATGAAGTGCTTGTTGGGCACCCAATATTCGCCGGCCTTGGAGCCACTCGCTTCCATGCCCGACAGCATCGCTTCCACCATCGCGGCCTGCGCGGCCATGTAGCCGAGCTTCTCGCCAACGGACGGAATATTGGTGGTGCCGATCGCCTCGGTCAGCCGGCGGGCGAGACCGGCGAGAAAACGGAGCTTCACCGATAGACGGATTTGCGCCTGATAGTTCTGGTACGAGTGGCCCCAGGTATCGTGGAACTGCTGCCGACAGACGTCGGTGTCGCGGTAGACGAACAAGCGGTCCCAAGGCACCTTGACGTCATCGAAATAGATTAGCGCATCGTTCTCATCGAAACGCGACGAGAGCGGATTGTCGAAGACAGATACCGCCGCGGCTTCATAGGACTTGCGCGACAGCACGCGGATGCCCTTGGCATTCATCGGCAGCGCGCAGGAAAAGGCAAGGTCTTCTTCGCCTGGTTTCAGCGGCTGCAAGTTGGCGACCAGCACCTCATTGGCCATGATCGAGGACGTTCCGAGCATCTTCGCGCCGCGGATCGTGATGCCGGTCGAGTCTTCATCGACGATGCGCGCGACAAGGTCCGGCACCTGATCGCCCCAGTTCTTGGCGCGTTCGGCTTGTGGATTGATGATCACATAGGTGAGAAACAGGTCAGTCTTCGTGGCGTAATCGACATAATCTTCGAGCGCCTTGGCCCGCTGCGGCCCATGCTTTCGGAAAACCTCAATGCCCATGCGCTGGCCGATCAAGGCGGACGCGACATGATCCGGCGAGCGGCCCATGAAGCCGAAATGTACGCGCGACCAGGCCTGCAGCGCCTTACGCCGCGTCACCATTTCCTCGTAGCTCCTCGGCATCTGCCAGGCGCGGTTGACGCGGCGGTTGGAACCTTCGGGCATGAAGGTCATCAATTCGATATTTTCTGGTTTCGCCTGATAGTCGTAGAGCGCGGCCGAGGACTGCACTACGTTGTGGAACGCGGGATGCGCCGTGACATCCTCTACCAAAGTACCATCGATGTAGACCGTGCGCCCGTCTCGCAAGGATGCGATGTGCTCGGCACCCGTCTTTGCAACCGTCATGTTTCGCTCCACCAGATGCTTTGGTTGTTAGTCTGGCCGGGGACCGGCAAAACGATTAAGTCAGTCCATCCTGACCTTTGATGTCAGCGGCAGACAGGCCGCCAACCCGATGATTTGGCCGGCCGCGCGTGGCGTAAACAGCGATAATCGCGATCTCGTTCGGCTGCGGCGCATCCGGCAGTGTCAAGGTCATGCCATCGTAATGCGAACGCACGTAAAGCGCATCCTTGTGCGCCAGGGGAATGTCGATCATCGCGCCCGGCGATGCGCGCTTGGTCATCGACGAAATCCATGCCTTGCCGCCGCCGACCGCCTCACGCATCACATTGCCAAATACGGTGGTAAGCATGGCGTTGCCATGCTCCTGCTCGCCATTGATACCAACCACCGCGGCCTTGCCATAGCTCACTGCCCGGTCCGGCGCCAACAGTCGCACAGCGATTGAGCAGATTTCGCGCCCGATCGCCTCGCTCGCTTGCGTCAGCGGCGACAGATCGTGCACGAAACGACCGGCAAAGGGATTGTCGATGATCGCAACCGCCGCCGCCTTGCGCAGCGGCGGCACCGTCTCGCGCGCGTCTGCCGATCGAATCTCGTCAACAAACGTCATTAGACGCTTGATTCGTATGGTGTCGGCGTCCAATTCGGTCATCGTCGCCCCTCCCGATCGCAAAACTATCTTCCACAGTTACATAACTCACGAAGCTTTTCAAGCTCGCTTTCTGATGCTAAGCTTCACGCAAGCGAGGCCTGAGGAGTCTGCTTGGGCATACTTCTCGATTGGCACAAGGATCGCAGGAAAGAAACGCGACGAACAGGGAGGTTTCCGCATGACGTCCAGTTTGACCAAGGTGCTCGGTGCAGCGGGGCTCGCGGCGGCGCTGTCGGGAATCATCGCAAGCGGCCCCGTTCACGCGGCGAGCGCCGAGATCGTACTGGGCGCCATTGTGCCGTCGAGTGGCCCATTCGCCGAATGGGGCCGCACCAATACGGCGACACTGCAAATGCTGGAGAAACAGGTCAACGATGCTGGTGGTGTCAACGGCGCCAAGTTACGCATCGTGATCCTCGATGACGCTACCAAGCCGGCGCAGGCGACCAACGATCTTCGCAAACTCGCCGGCGACGATCACGTGCTCGCGGTGGCCGGCCCGCTGACCTCGAGCGCGGCGGAGGTCACCTTCCCGGTCGCCAACGAAATGAAAGTCGTTGCGACATCGCAGGCTTCGTCAAAGCCCGGCGTAGCCAAGAACAACCGCCCCTGGGCGTTCCGAAATACCATTGACGAAAGTGTGCTCGGCCGCGCCACCGTGCCGTATTACAAGAAGGCCTTCAACATCAAGAGCGTGGCGATCATCTTCGACGCGAAGGACGCAACGGCCGCCACGGTCGGCAGTAAGATCATGCCCGGTCTGATGAAAGAAAACGGCATTGAGGTTCTCAACGCCAACGATCCGCTGTCCTTCAACACCGGCGACCTCGACGTCAGCGCGCAGGTGACCAAGATCAAGGCGCTCAATCCTGACGGCGTCGTCGTCAGCGCCGACTACAGCCAGGCCGTCACTGTGATTCGCGAAATGAAGCGTCAGGGCGTGATCAAGCCGGTTGTCGGCTCAACACAGCTGATTTCGTCCGCTATCCTGAAAGCCGCGCCCGAGATTCCGATCGTGGCACCCGCGACCTTCTACGCCAGCATGCCCGGCGACAAGCCGCAGACGTTTGTTAAGGAACTGACGCCGCTGTTGCACAAGATATCCGGCCTGCCAGCCGAGATCGAACCCTCAATGTACGACGCCAATATCTACGAAATCGGCAGCATCTATATCGATGCGATCAAGAAAGCCGGCGTTACAGGTAAGCCGGAGGACCTCGAAGCCGACCGCACGAAAATTCGCGACTACATGACAAAGCTTTCGGGCTTCCCCGGCCTCGGCGGCCCGATCGCTTTCAACCAGGATGGCGATGCAATCAAGGCATTCTACATCGTGCAGGGCCAGAACGGTGCGTGGGAATCGAAAGTCCGCGGGTGCAGCGCGCCGGATGGCAAGCACGGCTGCTGAATTCATGAAAGATCGTCATGGCTAGGCCTGTCCTGGCCGGTCACGCCCTTCTTTCATGGAATCTCCAAATAGATGCCCGGCGCA
>JAJYAH010000573.1 GCA_021779635.1 Pseudomonadota bacterium
TGCCGGCATGATCGGCGCGCAGGCGCAACGCCCGCTCAAAACGAACAAGCGTCAAGGGAGAAACGCCGTGTTCGAGATCCTCGATCAACGGACGAATCTGACCGCCAACCAGATCAAGATCCTCGCTGCGGCCATTATCGGCGATGCCCTTGAATTCTTCGATTACTTCCTGATCGGCTTTGTGCTCGCCTTCCTGATCGGGCCGTGGAAGCTCACCTTCGGCCAGTCGGCCATCGTGCTGATGAGTTCAGGCATCGGCGCCATCATCGGTGCCTTTGCGTGGGGTTGGCTCGCCGACCGCGTCGGCCGCCGCATGGTCTTTATCGGCACCGTATTGAACTTCTCGATCGCGACGGGGCTTCTCTATTTCACGCCGGACAATGGCTGGATCTATCTCGCGATCATGCGCTTGTTCGTGGGTGTCGGCGTGGGCGGCCTGTATTGCGTGGACCTGCCGCTGGTGCAGGAGTTCATGCCCTCCTCCAGACGTGGTTGGGTGGGCGGCATCGTGACCTGTGTCATCCCCTTGGGCGTGGCGCTCGGCGCGGTGATGGGCGCCGTGGTGGGCTCCGGCGAGTGGCGGCTGCTGTTCGCAGTCGGCGTGTTACCCGCGCTGCTCGTCCTGCTGGTCCGCCTGTGGGTCCCGGAATCGCCACGCTGGCTCTGTCGCCAGGGCCGCTATGAGGAGGCTCGCCAGTCGCTTGCCTGGGCGCTGCAGATGCAGCCCTCGGCGTTGCCATTGCCGACGGCGGCCGATGCCGGTCCGGTCGTCAGGAGCAACTGGCTCGACCTTTTCAAATATCCGCGCAGCCTGCTCGTCTCCTGGCTCGGCAACGCCGGCGCGCAGACCGGCGTCTACGGCATCACACTCTGGGTGCCCTCGCTGTTCGTGCTGCTGCTCAAGGTCACGCCGCAGGAAGCCGCCAGGATGATGATCCTGCTTTCGGTCTGCGGCTTCGTGGGTCGGGTCTGCTTTTCCCTTTTCTCGGAATGGATGGGAAGGCGCACTGCGGGCGGCCTGCTCGGATTCGGCGCCGGGATCATGACCATCATCGCGGGCTACCATTACGATGCGATGGTGATGGGCGCATCGGCGTTCTGGCTGTTGCTGGCCGTGACCTTCTTCTTCGCCGACGGCGGCTTCGCGATCGTGGGCCCCTACGCAGCGGAGGTCTGGCCCTCACACCTCAGAACATCGGGCATGGGCTCGGCCTACGGCTTCGGCGGCATCGGCAAGATCATCGGCCCGGTGGGACTGGCCCTGATCGTAGGCTCCGGCAACTACCTCAAGCCTGACGTGCCGTTGCCGAAGGTCCCGTTGGCTTTCGTCTATCTCGGCTGCTGGTTTTTGATGACCGGCGTGGTGTATTATTTCTTCGGGTTCGAAACCCGGGGCAAGTCGATCGAGCAGATCGACAAGGAACTGGCCGTCACCGCCTGATTTGTCCATGACATCTTTATCCATGACATCGGTTCGAAGGGGATTGTCTTGATCGCGACTTCCGCTGACCTTGCGGGCGACCCGGCCGTGATCGGCCGTGCCGAAGCCGTTTGTCCGGCGGTCGCGGCGGCCTCAAACGAGATCGAGTCTACGCGCCGGTTGCCGCCGGCCCTGCTCGACAAACTCCATGAGGCAGGACTGTTCCGCCTGCTGCTGCCGCGCACGTCGAATGGTATCGAAACCGATCCCCTCACCTTCTTTCATGTGATCGAGACCATCGCCCAAGCCGACGCGTCGACCGCGTGGTGCCTGAGCCAGGCCGGCGGTTGCGCCATGTCGGCGGCCTATCTCGACCTGCCGGTGGCGCATGCGATCTTCGCCAACGACCCGCGAGCGGTGCTTGCCTGGGGCCCCGGCCCCAATGTCAAAGCCATCGAGTGCGACGGCGGCTACCGGGTCACGGGCGTGTGGGCCTTTGCCTCGGACGGCCGCCATGCGACCTGGCTCGGCGCCCATTGCCCGATCTACCAGGCCGACGGCTCGCCCAGGCTCGACGCCAATGGTCAAGGGCAGGAACGAACGATGCTGGTGCGTGCGGAAGACGTGCAGTGGACCGACATCTGGAACACGGTCGGCCTTCGCGGCACCGCCAGCGACCAATTCGCGCTGAACGACTTCTTTGTCCGCGCCGACCATTCGATCACACGCGAATTCGATCAGGAGTGCCGCGAGAATGGCCCGCTCTATCGCATGGGCTCCGGCACCTGCTACCAGGTCGGCTTCGCGGGTGTCGCCTGCGGCATCGCCCGCAGCGCGCTCGACAGTTTTATCGATGTGGCGCGCAACAAGGTGCCGCGCGGCCACAAGAGCGCGCTGCGCGACAATGCCGTGGTGCAGTCCAATCTGGCGCTGGCCGAGGTCAATGTCCGCGCCGCGCGAGGTTTCGTGCTGCAGTCGATGGCCGACATCTGGCAGGAGCTTTCGGCCGGGACCACCATCTCCGTCGAGCAGCGCATGACCGTTCGCATGGCTGCCACCCATGCCATCCACATGGCGCGCGAGGCGGTCGACTTCGCCTACAATGCTGCGGGTACCACGGCGATCTTTGAAAACCACCCGCTGGAACGCCGCTTCCGCGACATCCACACTGTGACTCAGCAGGTGCAGGGCCGGCTCAGCCATTTTGAGACCGTCGGCGCCTGGATGCTGGGCCTCGATACCGACTTGACCTTCGTTTAAGGAGAATTGCCATGCCACTGGGCGGACTGCAGCATTACACCATCGAACCCTCCGATCTGGAGCGCTCCAAGGACTTCTATTGCGACGTGTTGGGGCTTGAGAACGGCGATCGTCCGCCGCTCGATTTCCCCGGCTATTGGCTTTATTCGGGCGGCACCGCCACCGTGCACCTGATGGGCACGCGCAAGCCCCGCGAGGGCATCGTCGTACGCGGCACCGAGAAAAAATTCGACGACACCGGCCGCCTCGACCATATCGCCTTTGCCGCGACCGATGTCGACGGTGTGCGCAAGCGGCTGCGATCGAAGAACGTGAAATTCCGTGAGAGCATCGTGCCACGCACTGGCGATACCCAGATATTTCTCCACGATCCCGACGGCGTCGGCGTGGAGCTCAATTTCCCGAGCGCCTGATCCGCCGTTCGGCGCTTCCGGACGACCTGCAGCGGATGGCGGTTCTCCATAAGGTCACGACACAGCCATCTCTGCGGCGCGAAACGGTCAGCTTTTTCACAACTTTGCATGACGAGTTGAAGGGCCGCGCTGCTGCGGCAGGATAGCCGGGTGCCGCGCCTTTCAACCTACCCCAGGGCATGTGCGCCCGGCTATTCGTGGCCGGTCGAGCGGCGCGTCGCTAACTGCTCTCCGCTCCGATTCGATCGGAACGGACGCCCCTTATGCTTAATTTTGAAGCACTCGCGCAGGAAAGCGGTTTAGTCGAGCCCCCGCTCATGGCTGAGGCGGACCATTTCCTGGATGAAAATGGCCTTTTGCTTGTCGTCCAGGCTGGCGAATAGCGGCTCGGCAGCGTCAGCGACATTGCGCTGATCCTGCGCACGATCATTGAGAAACTGGGCTTCGTTGCGCATCTGCTCGATGATGTCGTCCGGTGGATCGCGCTTTGCACGTGCGATCCTCAGATTGAGGCGGTCGGCGCCATTGTGGCCGAGATAGTGCATCGCGCTATTGAAGGCGGTCCAATTCTTCTCCTGCTCGGGCGTGAGGTTCAATTCAGCCTTGATCCGATCGATGTTGGCATCGCTGTTGGCGACGATCTGTTCGGCGCTCAGTTGTGGTTCGCCTTCCTGGGTCAGCACCGCCGTCGCCTTGGCTGCCTTGCCGCCTTTGGCGGCTTTGGCCGTCTTCGCGGAGCCGGGCTGCTTGGTCCCGTTCGCTGCGGGTGCCTGACCATTGTTCGGAACGCCGAGCACGCCGGTGAACACGCCGACGACACCGCCGATTGCGCCACCCAACACCCCACCGACCGGCCCGGCCGCCTTGTTGCCCTCCTGCGCTCCCTGCTGCGCGCCCTGAACCAAGCCTTGCGCATCCACCGCCGAAGGCGGGTTGAGAAGCATCGCGACAAATACCCCAAGCGCGAATCGCAATCCTAGCTGCGCAAGCGCGGTCGGTGTCGTGCTGATCATTATTTGGTCTCCATAGTCGAACGGGAAGGGCCGGTGGGACGATTTGGGCGACGAGCATCTGCCTGATCTGGACATTATCGTTTTCGGACCGAGCAAGTCCACCGACGCACCGTACTGTTGGGATCATGAAAAATCCGACACCTACGCGTTTATCGACCGAGGCGGAACCCGCAGTGCCATCACCGTCCTGGACCCACGCCAGTTCCGGTGTGCAGCGCAGTATCTTTCGTCAAGCTGGCAGCAGGTCGGCCAAAGCCTCGCGACATCAAGATCGGCGATGCCGTAAGGAAATTCTGCTGCCGCCAATTTGATCACAACGTTGTTTTCAAAATTCGCGGACCTGATTTCTCGACAGCAGCCGGCAATTCTGCTCTGATCCTCCCCACGAAATCTTCGCCCGCGTCGCAGCGCCGTTTCCGGCCTGCCTGACCACCAAGAAAGAATAACAACGAGATTTCCGTCTTACGACGGTTGGCTCACCAGGGAGGGAATGCCATGTCACGGAAGAGGCTTTCTCGACGGCAGTTCGTAGCTGCCACCGCGCTGTCATCGGCGGCGTTGATCACCGCGCCGTTTGTTCGAACCGCTCATGCGGCCGGCAAACTCACGATGGGCTTTTGGGATCACTGGGTGCCCGGAGCCAACAAGGTCTGTTCCGATTTGGTCAATGAATGGGCCGCCAAGGAAAAGGTCGAGGTTGCGATCGACTTCATCACCAGCCAGGGCAACAAGATTCTGGTGACTATCGCTGCGGAGGCTGCAGCGAAATCCGGCCATGATATCCTTGCCATGCCGACATGGTGGCCCCAGGCCAATTCCGACATGCTGGAGCCCGTGAACGACATCATGGCGCCGCTGATCCAGCAGAACGGCGAGGTGAACGGCACCGTGAAGTATCTCGGCCAGTCGGACGGCAAGTGGATCGGTGTTCCCGCCACGAGCGGCAGCCAGATCAAGGGTCCCTGCTCCCGCATCG
>JAJYAH010000574.1 GCA_021779635.1 Pseudomonadota bacterium
CAATGCCGGACTGAAGGGGCGTTTTCAGGAAACCAAGATCGACGACGATCACCAACTCACGAATGCGACTTATCCGGTGCTCAAGTTCGTGAACGGTCAGCTCACCATTGTCGACGAGCCCGCGTTGACCGCGTTGAACATGCGTCTGCGCGACGACTACAGCAGAGATTGCGCAGGAGGCGTCGAACGCTGGAACAAGATCGTCGAGAAGGAGGGCATCAAATTCCGCCTCGAGCTGCCGCATGTCGCGTTCCATCGCAAAATTGGAGAATTCCGCGACATTCATGTCTCGCCGAAGGGAGTGATCATATCCGATGCCGACTGGGCGAGCGCCAAGGACGGCTATCTACCGTCCCAATCCGACGGTGACTTCATCAGTTCGCTGATGAAGCCCACCCTCGAGCCCGGGAAGTTCGCAAGCTGGATCGCCGCGCCGAAGGTCGGCATCGACAGTAAGCCGGGTGACTTCGAATACGTCCAGATCGCTGCTTGAGTTGGGCAACCCGGCCGTCTCGCCCTGGTGCTGAGACGGCCTCTACCTTGAGTTCGGCAACGATGAACGCGCCGCTGAAACAGCACCTGATCGACCCGGAGATCTGCATCCGGTGCAATACCTGCGAGGAGACCTGTCCGGCGGACGCGATCACGCATGACAACAACAACTACGTGGTCGATGCGACCAAGTGCAATTTCTGCATGGATTGCATCCAGCCCTGCCCGACCGGCTCGATCGACAACTGGCGCATCGTTGCCTCGGCCTATTCGCTGGACGAGCAGTTTTCCTGGAGCGAACTGCCGAAACAGGAAGAGTTGGCCGGCGGGGGGGACGGCGAGGCAATCGATGCCGAAGTGTTGGCGCTGATCGAGCAGGCCCATACCGGTGCAGGCGGAAAGTCGGTCGCGCCGGCGTCCGCTTCCAAGCCCGCCGTCAATCTCTACAACAGGGACAAGGCGGCGATTGCGACCGTGACCGGTAACTATCGCCTGACTCACGAGGAAGCCGACGTCGATGTGCATCATGTGATCCTGGACTTCGGTGAGGGGGCGTTTCCCGTGCTGGAGGGCCAGTCCATGGGAATCGTTCCGCCGGGAGTGGACTCCGAAGGCAGTCCGCATCGAGTGCGACTCTATTCCGTCGCGAGCCCCCGCCATGGCGAAAAACCCAACACGAACAATCTTGCCCTTACCGTGAAGCGCGAGCCGAACGGTATCTGCTCGAACTACATCTGTGATCTGAAGAAGGGCGATAAGGTTCAGGTCACCGGCCCGTTCGGCGCAACCTTCTTGATGCCGAACGATCCCGCCGCCAACATCGTCATGATTTGCACTGGCACGGGCTCTGCGCCGTTCCGTGGCTTCACGGAATGGCGGCGCCGATCAATGCCAAGCGCGTCGGGGCGCATGGTCCTGTTCTTCGGCGCACGTCGCCCGCAGGATCTTCCCTATTTCGGTCCGTTGCAGAAGGTCCCTGAAAGTCTGCTTAGCAAGCATTTTGCCTATTCGCGCATCCCCGGCGAGAAAAAAGTTTATGTGCAGGATCTGATGCGTCGCGAGGAAGCGGTAATAGCAGACCTCCTCCGCGCTCCCGCGACCCACATCTATGTCTGCGGCCTGAAGGGAATGGAACAGGGCGTGGAAGCCGCGCTCGACGACATCTGCCGGTCGTCCGACCTGCAGTGGCGCAGATTGCGTGACGATATGCGTGCCGAGGGCCGTTACCACGTCGAAACTTACTAAGAATCGCATCGTAGCGACACCGGATACCAGAGGATTTATGATAGAGCTTCTTCACAACTATCTTGGCGGTCGCTGGATCGGCGGCACTGCGGCCGGCACGATGCTGAGCGATCCGGTTCGCGGCACCGACCTGGTTCGCGTTGACGCAACGGGTCTGGACCTGGCGTCAGGTTTCGCTTACGCGCGGGAGAAGGGTGGAAGCGGGCTGCGCAGTCTCACTTATCGCCGGGGGGGGGCGATTTCCTGGCGGTCATCGCCAAGAAGCTGCAAGAACGGCGCGATGCCTATTACGAAATTGCCCAGGCCAACAGTGGGACAGTGAAGAGCGATACCGCGATCGACATTGATGGCGCAATCTATACGATCTCGACCTACGCCAAGCTCGCGGCAACGCTGGACGACCGGCGATTTCTATTCGATGGCGAAGCCACGCCGCTTGCGAAGGAAGCGGCATTTCAGAGCCGCCATATTCTTGTTCCGGCGCGTGGGCTGGCGCTGTTCATCAATGCCTTCAACTTCCCGGCCTGGGGATTGTGGGAGAAGGCCGCTCCGGCGCTGCTCTCCGGCGTTCCCGTGGTCGTGAAGCCAGCCACGGCGACTGCGTGGCTCACACAGGTCATGGTCAAAGACGTTGTCGAAGCCGGTATCCTTCCGCCCGGGGCACTCTCAATCGTTTGTGGCAGTTCGGCGGGACTGCTGGACGCACTGGAGCCGTTCGACGTCGTCTCCTTTACCGGCTCGGCGGAAACTGCTTCCGTGATTCGTTCGCATGCGGCGGTCGCGCAGCGCTCCGTCCGCGCCAATATTGAAGCCGACAGCGTCAATTCGGCCGTCCTGGCGCAAGGTGAACAAATCGGTGGAGCTGCGTTCGACCTTCTGGTGAAAGAAGTCGTCCGCGAGATGACTCAGAAATCGGGCCAAAAATGCACTGCGATTCGCCGTGTCTTTGTTCCCAGCAGCCAATACGACGCTGTTGCCGACGCTATTTCGTTGCGTCTGAGCAAAATTACAGTCGGCGATCCCCGTAACAACGCGGTACGCATGGGCGCGCTGGTGAGCCGCGCGCAATACGCCACGGTGCAGGCCGGCGTCGCCCGACTGCGCGCAGAAGCCAAAGTAATGCATGACGGAGCAAGCCACACGCTGATCGATGCTGATCCAGCCATTGCCTGCTGCGTGGGTCCGACCTTGTTGGGCATACCGGATCCGGACCGCGCGCAGCTCGTGCACGACCTCGAAGTGTTCGGTCCGGTCGCGACCTTGATGCCCTATCGCGATGAAGCGCATGCGCTCGGCCTCGTCCGGAGAGGTCAGGGCTCTCTGGTGGCATCATTGTTCGGCTCGGATGCCGGTAGCCTGTCGCGTCTGGCCATCGAGCTTGCAGACAGTCATGGGCGCGTCCATGTCGTCAGCCCGGAAGCGGCTGACGTCCATACGGGGCACGGCAATGTCATGCCGCAATCCCTGCACGGCGGACCGGGCCGGGCAGGCGGAGGCGAGGAACTCGGCGGCCTTCGCGCACTCAATTTCTATCACCGGCGTTCCGCGATACAGGGCTGTAAGACCGTGGTCGCAGCGTTAAACGCTTGAGGAAGAGATCGTAAACTTGGGGAGGAATGATGGACCAAATGTCGCAAGTGGCCCCGCTGCATGTGCCGCCGCCGCCGGATTCATTCAATTTTGCCGCACACTTGATCGCGCTGAACGCCAATCGCGCGGGCAAGCCAGCCTTCGTCGATGATGCGGGATCGCTCAGCTATGGCGAACTCGAGACACGAATTCGTCGCCTCGCTTCTGGTCTGCGCGATCTCGGCGTCAAGCGTGAGGAGCGCGTTCTGATTTCGATGCAGGACGGCACGGATTGGCCGGTCGCCTTTCTGGGCGCGATCTATGCGGGGATCGTGCCGGTTGCTGTCAATACGCTGCTCACGGCCGATGACTATGCCTACATGCTCGATCATTCCCGCGCCCAGGTCGCGCTGGTGAGCGGCGAGGTGCTTCCCGCCATCAAGGCAGCTCTGACGAAATCTGATCACGAGGTCCGGAAGGTCATCGTCTCGCATCCGATCGCGCCCCTGGATTTCGGCGAGGTGGACTTCGAGGCGTTTCTCGATACCCATGCCGTGATGGCGCGTCCGGCACGCACCTTTGCGGACGATCCCGCGTTCTGGCTCTATTCGTCAGGGTCGACCGGCCGGCCGAAAGGCACGGTTCACTCCCAGGCCAATCCGTATTGGACCTGTGAGCTTTACGGCAAAGCAACGCTGGGCATGCGTGAGGATGACATCTGCTTCTCTGCGGCGAAGCTGTTCTTCGCCTACGGCCTTGGCAACGCTCTCACCTTTCCGATGTCGGTCGGCGCGACCGTAATACTCATGTCGCAGCGCCCGACGCCAGATGAGGTTTTCAGGCGGCTAACGGGAAGCGTCGGCGGCGTGAAGCCGACGCTTTTCTTCGGCGCTCCGACAGGGTTTGCCGGTATGCTGGCATCCCCCGGGCTTCCATCGCGAGAGGATGTCGCGCTTCGTCTGGTCTCGTCCGCCGGCGAAGCGCTTCCCGCCGAGATCGGAAAGCGTTTCAAGGAGCATTTTGACGTCGATATCATCGACGGCATTGGTTCGACGGAAATGCTTCACATCTTCATCTCGAACCGGCCAGGCGACATTCGTTACGGCACGACGGGCTGGCCTGTGTCCGGCTACGACATCGATTTGCGCGATGATGAAGGGAAGGCGCCGCCGGACGGTGAGCCCGGCGATCTCTATATTCGCGGGCCATCGGCAGCGATAATGTATTGGGGCAATCGCGCCAAGACGCGCGAGACGTTCCAGGGCGGGTGGACCAAGAGCGGGGACAAATACATCCGGAACGCGGACGGGACTTACAAATATGCCGGCCGCAGCGACGACATGCTCAAGGTGAGCGGTATCTATGTGAGCCCGTTCGAGGTCGAAGCGACGCTCGTTCAGCACCCGGCGGTTCTCGAGGCTGCCGTGATCGGTGTGCCGGATGCGGAGGGTCTTACCAAGACCAAGGCGTTTGTTGTGTTGAAACCGGGAGCATCCACGAACGATGAGGAACTGAAGGCCTTCGTCAAGGATCGCCTGGCGCCATACAAGTACCCTCGGATCATCCAGTACGTCGACGAGTTGCCGAAGACCGCGACCGGAAAGATCCAGCGCTTCAGGCTGCGCGAGATGGAGAAGGCGGTCGTCTAGGAGCCTGTCCGCATAGTCGCTGTTCAATTCTGAGCGAGTCTGATTCAACCTTGGGCTATGAGCAAGTATTTTCGCCCCTGGAATATCGATCAGACACTGCTCCTGCCGCCGAACGTGCAGGA
>JAJYAH010000575.1 GCA_021779635.1 Pseudomonadota bacterium
CCCCGGGCTCTCGCTGATGATCGAGGCAATCGGGCTCGCAACCGCCGCCGAGATCCCGATTGTGGTTATTGACGTGATGCGTGGCGGTCCGTCGACCGGTATCCCCACCAAATCCGAGCAAGCCGATCTGAATATCGCCATCTACGGCTTGCACGGCGATGCACCTCATCTCGTACTGGCGCCGCAATCGGTCAGCGACTGTCTGTTCACGACACAATGGGCCACCTATCTCGCGGAGACGTTGCAGACACCGGCGATCATCCTGTCAGACCAGTTCATGGGACAGGCGCGGGCCGCCATCGAGCGCCCCGCTGATGTTGCGTTTATCGGTGCGCGGACCACCGCAGCCAATATAGCCGGCACCTACAAGCGCTATGCGATCGCGTCTGGCGGTGTTTCGGCGATGGCAATTCCAGGAATTCCGGGCGGTCAATACACCGCCGACGGTCTTACTCATTCCGAGTCCGGCATTCCAACCAGCGGGGCTGGCGACCATCTGGCTCAGCTGGACAAGCGGCGCGACAAGCTCGATCACTTCAACTTTGGGGACCATTGGGCGAGCGTCGAGGGAACTGGCGATCTCGCACTCATCACCTGGGGGTCACTCACCGGTGCCGCGCGCGAGGCGGCTGGACGCGCGGCCGCCGACGGGTGCGATGTCCGGCTGATCGCTCCACGCTTGCTGGCACCGGTGCAGCCGGCGCGGATGGCGGCTACCCTTGAAGGTGTCAAAAGGATCCTGGTCGTCGAACAGACGCACAGCGGCCAATTCCTGCGATATTTGCGCGCCCATTACGACTTGCCGGCGCCGGCCCGCGCGTTCTACCGGCCCGGACCGCTGCCGATTACAGCCGGTGAAATTCATCGCGCCATCATGGATTGGAGATGATGATGTCAAGCGTCACCACGCGCCTTGCCTGCAAGCCGGCGGATTACAAATCGGATCTGAAAGCCATCTGGTGCCCCGGTTGCGGCGACTATCACGTGCTCATGTCGTTCACGCGCGCGTTTGCACAATTGGGACTGCCGCCTGAAATGATCGCGGTCATCTCCGGCATCGGCTGTTCCTCGCGTATTCCCGCTTATACGAACTGCTACGGCTTCCACGGCGTGCATGGCCGCTCGCTGGCCCTCGCCGCCGGATTGAAAGTGACGCGGCCCGATCTCACCGTCGTGGTAGCGAGCGGCGATGGTGACGGGTATTCAATCGGCGGCAATCACTTTCTCCATGCATGCCGCAGGAACATCGACATGACGTATGTGGTGATGGACAATCGCATTTACGGAATGACCAAGGGCCAGCCCTCCCCGACCACCGAGCCGGAATTCGACACCGCGTTGACTCCGGGCGGCACCGGCGTTGCACCTTTTCACCCGCTCGTCGTCGCGCTCGCTTCAGGAGCGAACTTTATCGCCCGCTGCTTCTCCGGAGAACCGAATGAAACCGCCAACGTTCTAGTTGAAGCCATCAGGCATCCGGGATTTTCCTTCGTGGAAATCCTCAGCCCTTGCGTAACGTTTCGCCCAGATGAAAAAGATTGGAAGGATCTGGTGCGCCCCGCGCCAGTCGCCACGACCGACGATCAGGGCAAGGCTGCGCGTCGGCTCATGACCGACGACGGTTTCAATCTTGGAATCCTCTACCGCGGCAACCGCACGCCTTTTCGGCCCGCGCTGGGAACCAGCAACGTTGATATTTTGGAGCTTGAGAGGAATTTCGAGCTATGAGCACGTCATCGTACAATCCCAAAATCTCCGACCTGAATGATCTGCTGGCGGTCGCTTATCAGATCGAGAGCGACGCAGCCGATCGTTACCACCTGCTGGCCGAGCAGATGGAGACCCACAATAATCTGGAATTGGTGAAGATCTTCCGCGATCTCGCGCGCGCGGAAAACATTCATGGCGAGGAGATCCAGCGTCTGGCGGGCGATTTCGACGTCGTCTATCGCGCACGCCAGATAGCCCGATTTGAGCGGACGGAAAGCCCGGAAGAGGCCGCGCTCGATTCGGCGCACTACCTGATGACACCCTGGCATGCCTTGCAGCTCTCGCTCGCCGGAGAAAAACGCGCCTTGGCGTATTTTGAGCGCATCGTGGAGACGGCGACAGATCCGAAGGTCAAGGCGATGGCAGCGGAGCTCGTGGAAGAAGAGGCCGAGCATGTCAATCTGGTGAATCGGCTGCTGCTCCGTTATCCGCGCCCGGACGATTCGTGGGCCGAAGACTCGGATCCGCCGGTAGCCCTGGAGTGAACGACGATTCGTTGCCCGACCGGGTCAGATTGAGTTTCAATAATTTCCGATTCTCGAGAGCGAGGCTAAAGCCACACGGGTTGCAAATGGCCTGCAGAGGCGACCCTACTGCTTGGTCTCCCATTCCCGCCAGTGGGTTGGGTGGACCTCTACCGCTTTTTGCCGCGAGGACCGCATAGCCGCTATCTCGCGGAAAGCGGTTCGGGAGAATGATCAAATCCGCCCTCTTGCAAGTCAAACGCAGTAGCAGCGCGAGGCTACCAAGCCTTAACACTGCTTTCCATTTTATACGACAAGGCAATCGCCCCTTAATGCGGGCCGCCTAAAAGGGCATGAGCGGGCCATGCGTGAATTGTTCACCGTGGCTCCAAGGCCCGGCCGGCGCATGTCCAACACGCTCTTCGATCGGATCGAACAAAGCCGCGTCTACGATTGGACGATGCGGCTGCCCATCGTCCTTTACTCCCTATACACGCTCGTCCATGACGTGACGAACTTCGCCAAACAGTTCGCCCAGGACTCCGCGAGCTGGGTCCATGCCGATGCCGGCGTGATCATCGCAACGCTCGCGCGTGTTTCGCAATGGATGTTCATTGCGCTTATGGCGATGCTTCCGCTCTTCCGTCATCGCCCGATCGTAAAATCGACCGCCTGGTTGCCGCGGATGGCTGCATTGCTGCTGCGCGAGACACGTAGGATATCGGTCAAGCTGCCTTCGCGTCCGGCTCGGCGGCTGCGCGAGAGATTTCGGCTATAATAAACGATGCGCGACAACATCTTCGCACATTGAATAGACAGAAGGCATTTCAATTCTGTTAATTTGCCTCCGCTCACCTGACGGCTGAGAGGTCGCAGGACACGCGTCGAGTAACCCCTCTTGGTCAGCGACCGCCAGCGGATAAGAAGTCGCACCATATGAGGATGGCCAATCCGTGCCAGGATTACGGCTCTTCGACCACCTCCTCGTTGTTGAGGAATTCAGAGCGTACCGGCGGAGCAGGACCAGGAGCGCTCGAAGTCGTGATGCAAAGGCATGGTAGTGATGACAAACAGACATAGGTTTATCGCTGTTTGTCCACGGAGCGAGTGGTAGGGTTTGGCCATGCTTGCTTCAGCGCATCTGTCTTGCGTAAATGATCTTTCGGGTGGCTGGGCGCCCGTCGCTGCGGCCGGCGTGACGGCAATCATCGCGTCGGCCGTGTTGCTCCTCGATTTCCGATCGGCCTCACTCCGCAGGCTTTGGGCCACAAGTGCCGGCTTTTCCGCCATGATCGCGCTCATTCTGACATGGCAGCAATATAGAAGTAGTTTCTTCCAAGATGAAAACATCGCTTCGCTACACGCCTTTGGCGCAGAGGCTGACCAACTCCTTCAGGAAGGCCTCTCGGGCGAGCCCGATGCAGATAATCCAGCCTATCGTGCCAAAGCCGACGCGTTTTCTGAAAGGTTGGAAGGATGGGTCGCCTTCAACATTGGTCCCCACGCGCTGGACATCGTGCAGCACCATGATCCGAAAGACGTCAACGTAGGTGTGGAAACTCCGATCGGCAGCGGACGGGAACGGGCTTCATCGGTCACTCATATCGCCCAAGCAAAGGAAAAGATTGCAGCATTGGTTCATGCAGAGGCGTCGGATGCGTGCGTTAAGCCCACAACGTCCGAACACCCAATGCCCCCGGGCCTGGACTGAGCGAGACCCTCGCAGCCCGACCTTCAAGATGGAACATCTTTCGGAGCAGTGAGAGCGGTCGTTAAGCGTGGTATTACACAGAAGCCAGCTTGTACCGGATTTCGGTAGTTGATCTTCAAGTCCAGCGTCGATGGGTCCGACGACTCCAGTAGTGAAAGATCGACGATTGAATCACCGGAACGGTGGCGGCGATCGTACCTCTATTAGTGCATCGTTTCTCAGGACTGCGATGTCGCGTTCGCCCGCCATCACTGCCCGCAGGATGGAGTTGGTGAGAACGTTGACGTGGGTCGAACTTGCAGGTTCGGGCAGACTATCGACTGTTGCGCGGAGAGCAGATGCCGCCAGATCGATGACGTCCGGAGAAAATGGCATGTGCGAGGGTCCTCTATCGCCGGAATCACGATCCGCGAAGAACGCGATGCTGTCTCGGTACGTTCCGCCAAACTGAGCGAAGATGCGCAAAGCGCACCTAAGAAATAATTTAGTTTCTAAGTTTGCGAGCGCACATCATCCGGCGTGCCAAATGCCGAGCGCCTCTAGCTCTTCCTGTTCACTGTCAAGTGCTTGGGCCCTTGGGCCTGCATCCGAAGATAGGATGGCGCGCGCTAGGGCGACAGCGTCGCGAGATAGGCTGAAATCGCCAGCATGTCCTCCTGCGAGAGCCTAGCGACAATGGGTTTCATCAGTTCCGCATTGGCGCCCGCACGGGTACCGGCCTTGATGTCATTGAGCTGGCGAAACACGTACATCGGTGAGCGACCGATGATATGCGGCACCTCTCCGAGCCCTTTAAGGTCTGGTCCGTGGCACGACGCACAGGGCTGCCGGTCGTCGCCGCCTTTCACCAAGGCTTCACCGCGCGCGACGCTACCGACGGGCACGTTGGCGACAAAGCCGATGCGGGAATCGCGCAAATGGGCGCGCTCCGGCGCCTGCGGCAATTCGATGATGCGCGCGCCGATCGGCTCGGTGCCCCCGTTCTCAATCGCAAACCGCATGCCGCCAACATGCAGCTCCGTCTTCGGCACGGTGTCGGTTTCCACGACCTTGGTCCATTTCGGCCTCGGCAACGAGGCATAGTATTTCGCAGCCTCACGCACCTCTTCCTCACTCACTGCCTTTGCGAT
>JAJYAH010000026.1 GCA_021779635.1 Pseudomonadota bacterium
TGAAGCGTGGCGAGAACGGAAGCATCAACGTTTCCATGGGACCCCTCGGGCAGATTCTGCCGTATTATTTCTTGTCGGCCGCAGCCTATTCCAGATCATCCCAACAACCTGTACACGATATCCGGCACGCGGGTCACGGGTATGACAGCGCACGGCGGCGACGCTATCGAATCCGATCGCCGGAAAGCAATCCATCCGGCACTGAGCGACCTCTCCGTACGGGCTTTTTTGCAGTGCAACGTAATGCGGCCGGACCTCGAATGGCCTAGTGTGCGTGCGGGCGCATCTCGTCGGGAATCTCGCTTTTCTGCAGGCCGTTCTGGGCGAGCCAGGCGTCGGTACTCCGGATCGCGCGTTCGATATGATCGCCGGTTCGCGAGAAGTCATAAGGCGATCCCATCAGCGGACATAAAGGCGGCACCACGAAATATTCGATACTCGGGTCGATGTCTTCCAGCTCGCTGACCAATTGCCGCGCGATCAGGAGCGTCAGCGCATGCAGCGCATTTGCGACCGCGCCGGTCGGAGGCGTGCGCGTCGAACAAGCATATCCTGTCGGCAGAATGATCAGGCGGTTCGCGCCCTTTGCGACCGCGACCTTGATCGGTGTGTTGCTCGAGATCGCGCCGTCGGCCAAATAAAAATCCTTGTCGCGGACCGGCGCGAAAGCTCCGGGGATCGCCGTCGAGGCGATGATGGCCTGGGCGGCCGAACCCTCCGACAGCACGACGCTGTTGCCCGAGACGATATCGGTGGTGACGATATGAACCGGGAGCCTTGCGTCCTGCAGATTGCGATAGGGCAGATTATCGTCAACCAGCTTTTGAATCCCGTCGTGCGGGATGAGGAAATCCCGGTGCCGGATAAATCCGAGCAGGGTGCGCCACGTGATCGGGAAGACGTCGTGGCGCGTCAGCCCGCGCCAGATGGCTTCCAGTTGCAACACACCGTTCAGCGTGGGATCCCCCGCATAGTAAGCGCCGTTCAAGGCGCCGACGCTGGAGCCCACCACCATATCGGCGGAAATTTCGTGGGCGGCGAGGGAGTGCATCATGCCCACCTGAATGGCGCCAAAGCTCCCTCCGCCTGCGAATACGAAGGCCGTTTTCGCAGGCCCGGCATGTTTGGGTACGGACAAGCCTCGATCGCTCCCAGCTGTCGATGCGTGGACGATCAGCCACACGACGTTCGGCCGCATCTATAGCAGCCCGCGGACGCACGGTGCTATCAACAATGTTTGTTGCGGATTTGTTGCGGAGAGGGGTTGTTCTTGCCGGGGTCAACCGGCACCGGCGAAGTGTGGGTCCCGGCTCTGCAGCGCACCGCCAGACAGGCGTTGCACCGCGTCCGGGACACGCAGGTCAGCGTTCGACAAACGCCTTTTCGATCACGAAATGACCGGGCTCGCTGTGGCTGCCTTCGAGAAAACCACGTGCCTCAAAGGTCTGGCGCAGTTCTTCGAGCATGCCCGGGCTGCCGCACATCATGATCCGGTCGGTTTCGAGGTCCAGCGGCGGCAAACCGATGTCGTTGAACAATTGCTCCGACGTGATCAGATCGGTGATGCGGCCGCGGTTGCGGAACGGCTCGCGGGTGACGGTCGGATAATACAGAAGCTTCTCGGTCAATAGCGGTCCGAGAAATTCGTCGTCTCTCAACTTCGCCACCAGTTCTTCGCCGTAGGCCAGTTCAGACACTTGCCGGCAACCGTGCACCAGAACGATGGTCTCAAACCGCTCGTACACCTCGGGGTCCTTGATCAGGCTGGCGAACGGCGCCAGGCCGGTTCCGGTCGACAGCAACAGCAGGCGTTTACCCGGAATCAGATTGTCGGCAATCAGCGTGCCGGTTGCCTTGCGCCCGACCAGAATGGTGTCACCCTGCTTGATCTGCTGAAGTCTCGAGGTCAGCGGACCGTCGGCGACCTTGATGCTGAAAAATTCGAGGGCTTCCTCGTGATTGGCGCTCGCCATGCTGTAGGCGCGCAGCAGCGGACGGCCATCGACCTCGAGGCCGATCATCGCGAACTGCCCGTTCAGGAATCGAAAGCCGGAATTTCGGGTGGCGGTGAAGCTGAAAAGCGTATCGGTCCAGTGCCGGACGGAAAGAACTTTCTCTCTATGGAAGGCGCTCATGTGTTTTGGTTTTTCCAGATGCCAGGATGTAGAACAATCGCGTCGTGCGGGCTTCAGACCAGCGAAAAACCCCTGAAACGATTGACGATTTAGCGTGTGACCTATCGCAATATCAGAGATAGTCAACAGGCGTTGACGCGCAATTGAGGATTCAGAATGGCGGTCGATTTATTTCGTAAACTGGTTTCGGCGCATGATCATCGCAACGCGCCCCGCACGCAATTAACTTGCTCAAACCGGCGGCGTTCTGGCAGTTAATTTGCCTCGAATTCGAACACCGGATCGCGGGCAGCGCATGCCAGACTTGAGAGAATTTCGATCGGGAAAACCGGGCAGCTATCCGGACCAATCGGTGTATGCGGAATATGCCTGCTCCGAATTCGGACTGGCGTTTCGAGACATCGATGGTGGAAGCGGGCTTGTCTTCAGCGTCAGTTCTGCGGCCAAAAGCATTTATTTCGGCGCCGGACGATGTTCATGGTATCCGCAAAATAACGCCACCGCGTCGTCGCTGGCGACCGACAAATATTTTACCAATACGATCCTTGAAAGCGCCGGTGTACCGACACTGGGCGGTGAATATTTCTTCCTGCATGAGCGGCATCGCGCCCTTCGCGCCGCGGGCCATGAGCGCGATGCGGCGCTCGAGTATTTCAGGAAATTGGGTGCAACGGCCTTTGCCAAACCCCTAGCTGGATCGCGTGGCGATTTCGCACAGGCCATTCATGGCGAAGCCTCGTTGCTTCGATATCTCGATGAGGTTTCGCGATACTACGACTCGATATTGATCCAGCCGCTTGCCGCGGGAACCGAATATAGGATTTTTGTGCTGGATGACGAGGTCCTTTACACGGCGCGGAAATATCCGCCGGCTGTTTGGGGCGATGGCGTGCGCCCAATCCGGGATCTGCTGGCCGCGCACGACGCAAGCTTGCAATCCCGTGGCCTCTCGCCGGCTGCCGGGACAATGGACCGTGACGCCTCGCCCGATGTCGTGCTGCCCAAGGGCGAACGTTGGGAAATTCCCGGCCGGATGAATCTGAGCGCGGGAGGCACCATGGTCCTGGAAGCTCCCCGTTCCGATGCGGTACTCGCCCAGGCGAGGAAGGCGGTTCGCGCGCTCGGCCTTCGGCTCGCGGCCGTGGACACATTCACCGGTATCGGCGGCGATCCGGATGCCATACGGGTGATCGAGGTGAATTCGAGCCCGTCGATCCGGCTGCTGGAGCAATCCGGCCGCAGCGACCTGATCCTGAAAATCTGGCATCACACATTTTCCGCCATGGGACTACTGGCGCGATCGGGGTGAAATTCCCAAAGCAATTGCGGCAAGCTCGCCCAAGACCTTCGAAATGCAGAGGCACTTAGGTGTTTGACCTTCCGAAATACGGTGATGGCGTTGGCCTGGCACGGACGGCCGATCTGCTCGACGCCATCGCTGTGGATCGCGCAAGATTGCGGCGCGTGTCGGTGGTGGTGGCGGGGTCTAACGGCAAGGGCAGCACGGCTGCGTTCTGCGCCAGCATCGCCCACGCCTATGGCTTGCGGACCGGATTATTTACCTCGCCGCATCTGCACCACTTCAACGAGCGGTTTCGGGTTGATGGCGAACCGATTGGCGACGACACCCTGGCGCGCCTGAAACTGCGCGTCGAAGTCGCCATCGCCGGGCTTTCGCGGCGACATCATGAAAAATTCGGAGCCTTTGAGGCCATGTTCGCGCTGGCTTGCCTGTATTTTCAGGAGAGCGCGTGTGATTTCGCCGTGTTCGAAGCCGGCATCGGCGGCCGTTACGACCCGGTACGTCTGGTCGGCGCGCTCTGCACCTGCGTGACATCGGTTGATTACGAGCATGTCGAATTGCTCGGCCATTCGCTGGAATTGATCGTGTCCGACAAAAGCGACGCCTGTGCCGCCCGAGGCACCATTGTCTATGGCGAAAATTGCCGGAGCCTGCGACCACACATCATCGAATATAATCGCTATCGCGAAGTGACGACCCTGTTTGTCCGCGAACAGATCGCGATCGGCAACGAATCTATCTCGGCAGCCGGACAGCACTTCGACCTACAGTTCGAGGACTACGATTTTCGCTTCCTCGAAACGAATTTGCCGGGCGCGTTCCAAATCAGCAATGCAGCCATCGCGGTCACCCTGCTCCTGCTCTGGCTGCGGCGGACGCGGCCTGGAGAGCCCGCTGCCAAAACCGAAGCCGCCGTGAGATCGGGCCTCCGCGCCGCGCGCTGGCCCGGACGCTTGGAAGCGATTCAACAACAACCACTTACCGTGATCGACGTCGGCCATACCCCGGACGGCATCCGCCAATCGCTCGCGAGCCTCAAGGCGATGCATGGCGCGGACAACTGGATCCTCGTGGTCGGCATTTCGATCGACAAGAAGATCGACGAGATTGTTGCTATGCTGGCGCCGTCATTCGACACCATCCTATGCACTGCGGCGCGCCACAAGGGTGCGAAGGCGGCGAGTATCGCGGCCTCGGTCCAAAAAGCCAATCCGGACGCAAGCGTTCAGATCGCCGCCACCATCGAGGACGCGGTCAGCATCAGCCAGATGCTCGCCACATCGCGAAAACAGAAAATCTATGTGGCCGGCGGATTATTCCTCGCGGTCGAATACGCGACCGTCGCCCGGGGCGGACGCGCGCAGGACCTGGATTTTTTCTGAGTTTTCCAGAGCGAAAGCAGGCGCTTTCGCCGCGCTGGACCGCCGTCAGTTGCTTTGGACGAATTTGAGCAGCGCATCGCGAACACGGGTTATTACGCTATCCCATTGGCGGGTCTCATTCTGGCGGAACAGACGCGCGGACGGATACCACGGGCTGTCATCCCGATCGAGCAGCCAGCGCCAATCGGGCACATGCGTCAGCAATATCCAGACCGCCTTTCCCAATGCACCCGCAAGGTGCGCGATAGCGGTGTCGACCGATATCACGAGATCCAGATGCGATATCAGCGCGGCGGTGTCGGAAAACCCTTCGAGTTCGTGGCCGAAATGGATGATGTTGGAACTCTTTTGAAGCGCCTCCATGTCCGCAGCGCGAACCTCTTTTTGCAGGCTGACGAACGTGGCATCGGCATCGAGGAGCGGCCGCAGGTTGCTGAGAACGATCGACCGCTCGCGATCCCTGATGTGTTTCGCATTGCCTGCCCAGGCTATTCCGATCCTCGGGCGACGTTTCGGCGGAAGCCGAGCGCTCCATTTCAGCATGGCCTGATTGGGCGCGCGCAGATAGGACATGGTGGACGGAATCGTTTCAAGCTGCGTCGTGAAAGCCAATGGCAGGCTGAGAAGAGGACATTGCAAATCGAAATCAGGCAGCAGATTGCCTTTGGCTATGACCCGTGATGTGCCGCCAAGGTCGGTCAAGAGGCCCTGAAGCGGTTCCTCGACTTCCAGAACAACGCGGGCGCCACGTGCTGCGACCAGCGGCGCATAGCGGCAGAATTGAATGGTGTCGCCAAATCCCTGCTCGCTGTGAAGCAGGATGGTCTTGTCGGCGATCTCCTTGCCTCCAAGCCAGAGCGGTTGCGGGAAATCGCGTCTCGAAGGTCCCGTGGACGCACCCTTGCGGCGCCACTCATATGCAATCCAGCCCCGGTCGAAATCGCCGGTGAGAAGCCGCGACATGCTGCCGAAAAAATGCGCGTCGGCATGGCCGGGCTGCAAGCCCGTGGCGCGATCGTAGCTCGCCAGCGCCTCGTCAAACCGCTTCAGATCATGCAGCGTGACCCCGCGATTGACGAGCGCATCGGCATAATCCGGCTGCAAAGCAAGTGCGCGATCATAACTCGCCAGCGCCTCGTCGAGTCGCCCTAGCCGGTGCAGCGCGATACCGCGATTGCTGAGCGCGACAGCATGGTCCGGTTGCACCGCAAGCGCGCGCCCATGGCTTGCCAGCGCTTCGCCGTATCGTCCGAGATCATGCAAGGCGACCCCGCGATTGGTCAGCGCCTCGACATTGTTCGGCTCCATCGCAAGCGCGTGATCGTAGCTGTTCAGCGCCTCGGCGGACTGCTTTAGCTCGTGCAGCGCGACGCCGCGATTGACCAGCGCCTCGACGTGATCCGGCCGCAATGCAAGCGCCCGGTCGTAACTCTTCAGCGCTTCGTCATGCTGCCTGAGATCATGCAGCGTGACGCCCCGACCGGTCAGCGCTTCAGCATGCTCCGGATGCAAGGACAGCGCTCGGTCATAACTCGCCAACGCCTCGCCGAACCGCTCGAGTTTGTGCAAGGCAAGGCCGCAATTGTAGTGCGCCTCGATGTGAGCCGGCTGCAGCTTGAGCGCATCATCATAGCTCGCCAGCGCGTCCTCGTGTCGCCGCAGTTTGCCAAGCGCGTTCCCGCGATTGACGAGGGCATCGGCATTATCTGGCCGCAAGGCGATGGCGCGGTCGTAATCCGCGAGCGCATCGCCGAAACGTTTCAGCTCATAATGCGCGATGCCGCGGTTGACCAGCGCTTCAACGAAGTCGGGCCGCAGGGCGAGCACCTTGTCGTAACTCACGAGCGCTTCGTCGTGTCGCCCCAGCGCCTGCAAGGTGATGCCGCGATTGTTGAGCGCTTCGGCATAGTCCGGCCGCAGGCCAAGCGCGCGGTCGTAACTCGCAAGCGCCTCGTCATGCCGCTTCATGGCGTGCAGTACGCCCGCACGATTGTTCAGTACCGCAACATGTTCCGGCTGCAAACGAAGCGCGCGGTCGTAGCTTTCCAGCGCCTCGTCGAACCGTCTCATCGCCTTCAGCACGGCACCGCGATTGTTCAACGCCTCGATGAAGTCCGGCCGCAGCGACAGCGCGCGGTCGTAGTTGGAAAGTGCTGCGTCGTTCCGGCCAAAGGCGCCGTTGACGACCGCCAGGAGATTCAGGGTGGGCGCCGAATCAGGGTCAGCGGACAAGATTTTGAGACACAGCTGTTCGGCCTCTGTGAGCTTTCCCGCCTGGTAGGCCTTCAGGGCGAATTCGAAGACCTGTGACAAGGTCAGCGATACGGTCGTCATTCGATGCGCCTTCAACACCGGAGATTCGGCTTTGGCACCTTACAACACGCCCTGGACATCGCCACGTTTGCCACTTGTTCCCGTTGTGGAATGGCCGCCCGCCGACTAGCGTCGCCGGCGGCGCACAAGGTGTGCGGCTGGGTGTTTTCTGGGCGCCCTCCGGCATCGGCAACCAATATTCGGGGAGGGACCCATGAACGACACCGTCAATCGTCAGATTTTGCTGGTCGAGAAGCCGGCCGGGAAGCTTGGACCGGAGCATTTCAAGATGTCCAAGGCCGCCATCCCGGAGCCAAAAGACGGCGAGGCGTTGCTGCGGGTGCGCTACATTTCGCTGGATGCCGCCAACCGCGCCTGGATGCACGGCGCGACCTATCGCGCGGCGGTCGAGCCCAATACGGTGATGGCCGGCGGCGGCATCGCCGAGGTCGTGTCATCGAAAGCGCCGGGCCTGGCAACCGGTGACATCGTGTTCGGCGATACCGGCTGGCAGGACTATGCGGCCGTGCCCGCAAAGCATCTAACCAAGATGCCACGTCTCGAGCCGATGACGCATTTGTTGAGCGTGTACGGCATTGCGGGTCTCACCGCCTATTTCGGCCTGCTCGATGTCGGGAAACCGAAGGCTGGCGAGACCGTCGTGGTCTCGGCTGCTGCCGGCTCGGTTGGATCGATCGTCGGCCAGATTGCCAAGGTCAAGGGCTGTCATGTCGTCGGCATCGCCGGCGGCAAGGACAAGTGCCAGTGGTTGACCCGCGAACTCGGCTTCGATGCCGCGGTCGACTACAAGGACGGCGCGATGTTCAAGGCCCTGAAGGCCGCGGCGCCGAAAGGCATCGATGTCTATTTCGACAATGTCGGCGGCGATATTCTGGAAGCCTGCCTGTCGCAAATGAACAATCGCGGCCGCATCGCCTGCTGCGGGGCGATCTCGCAATATGACGGCGTGCCGTCGGCGACCGGGCCGCGCGGCGTACCCGGCCTGATCGTGGTGAAGCGGCTTATCATGCAGGGCTTCATCGTGATGGACTTCATGGATCAGCGCGACGAGGCATTGAGCGACCTGCAATCTTGGGTCGCCTCGGGCAAGCTGAAGGTCCTGGAAGACATTATCAATGGCTTGGAGAATACGCCGAAGGCCCTGATCGGACTATTGGCCGGCGAGAACCGCGGCAAGCGGATGGTGAAGCTGTAGGCGTAAAGCGGGCAAACGCGCACTTCTCGCGGGCCCCGCTTTCCGTCCCATCCTGTTAGGATGTAACGCTCGGCGCCTGCGGGCTCGTCTGCGGGCCGGCTTTCTTGGTCTTTCGCTCCGCGAGCCAGTTCTCGAATCGCTGCACCACGACAAAGAACGTCGGGACGAACAGCACCGCGAGGCAGGTCGAGGCGATCATGCCGGAGAATACCGTGATGCCGATCGACTTGCGGGCGCTGGCGCCGGCGCCGCTGGCGACCACCAGTGGCGCCACGCCGAGGATGAAGGCGAACGATGTCATCAGGATCGGCCGGAACCGCGCCCGCGCTGCCTCGATCGCCGATTCCAGCAGCGGCTTGCGGTCGCGAACGTGAAGTTCGAGCGCGACTTCGACAATCAGAATGGCGTTCTTGGCCGACAGCGCGATTAGCAGTATCAGTCCGATTTGCGTATAGAGGTTGTTCTCGATCCGCAGCCCCGTCAGTACGGCCATCGGCCCGAGCAATGACAGCGGCACCGCCAGGATCACGGAGATCGGCGCGTACCAGCTTTCATATTGCCCGGCCAGCACCAGATAGACCAGCAACAGAGCAAGACCGAACACGTAGTAGATCTGGTTGCCGACCGCCTTCTCCTGGTACGACATCGCCGTCCATTCGTAGCCCGTGCCGGGCGGGAGGGTCCTGGCGGCGATCTCGTCCATCAGCGCCATCGACTGGCCGGAACTGTAGCCCTGGGCCGGCAGGCCAATAACCGTCGAAGACGGATAAAGATTGTACAGGCTGATCAGCGAAGGCCCGACCGACGGCGTGATGGTCGCCAACGTACCGAGCGGGATCATGTCGCCGTTCTGGTTGCGCACCATCAGTTTTTCGATATCCCGCGTCGTCAGGCGAAATTGCGACTCCGCCTGGGCATAGACCTGGAAGGTGCGGCCGAACTTGGTGAACTGGTTGACGTAGGACGAGCCCAGATACGAGGCCAGTGTCGAGAACACCTGATCGGTCGTGACGTGCAGGGTCTGCGTCTTGATCCGGTCGACCTCGACGTCAAACTGCGGCACCATCGAACGGAACGGCGAACTGACGCGCTGCAACGCGCTTTGCGTCTGCGCATTGGCGACGATGGCACCGGTAATGGCCTGCAGTTTGCCGAAATCGGAATTGCCGTCGCGCAGTTCGACCTGCATGGCGAAGCCCGCGGCATTTCCGATGCCCTGGATCGGCGGCGGCGGCAGCACGATGACTCGCGCTTCCGGTATGGCCGCCATCTCCTGGTTCAATCCCACCACCAGTGAACGCAGATCCTCGCCGGCGCCGCGCTCGCTCCAATCCTTCAAAATCAAATAGGCAACACCGCCATTGGCCAGGCTCGAACTGTTGTCGAGCGCCGAGATGCCGGCAATGCTGATGACCTGATTGACTCCGGGCGTCTTGCCCGCCAGTTCGCTGACCTGGTCGAGCACGCGCTGGGTGCGGTCGAGCGACGCGCCGTCGGGTAACTGCACCGCCGCGAGCAGGTAACCCTGATCCTCGATTGGAATAAAGCCGGTTGGTACCCGCGACAGGCCGTAACCGCCGATACCGATCAGGATCAGCGCCACGACGACCGACAGATTGCTGTGCGCGGCCATGCGGCCGATCAGCCCGGCATAGCCCATCTCGATGCGGGCATAGACCGAGTTGAAACCACGGTAGAACCAGTTGCGCTGGGCCAGCGGCACGGGCGGGCGCAGCCACAGCGCGCATTGTGTCGGCTTCAGCGTGGCGGCGTTGACGGCGCTGAGCAGCGCGGTCGCGGCGATCACCAGCGCGAATTGCGCATACATGCGTCCGGTCAGCCCCGGCAGGAACGCCGCCGGCAGAAACACCGATATCAGCACCAGCGTGATCCCGATAATCGGCGCGAACAGCTCGTCCATAGCGCGGATCGCGGCATCGTGGCCGGACATTCCCTTTTCGATGTTGTGAGCCGCGCCTTCGACGACGACGATGGCATCGTCCACCACGATGCCGATCGAGAGCACGATCGCAAACAGCGTCGACAGGTTGATGGTGAACCCAAGCGCCGCCATCGCCGCGAACGCGCCGATAATCGTCACCGGCACGGTGGTCGCCGGAACCAGCATCGCCCGCCAGTCCTGCAGAAAGACCACGATAACCACGAGAACGAGAAAGCCCGCCTCGATCAGCGTCTTGTAGACTTCGTGGATCGAGGCCGAGACGAATTTGGTGGTGTCGAACGGCGTGTCGTATTTCACGTCCTGCGGGAATTGCGCCGCCAGCACGGCCATCTTCTTCTCGACCGCCTTCTCGACCTCTAGCGCGTTGGCGCCGGGCGACTGGAAGATACCGATGCCGGTGGCCGGTTTCTTGTTGAGCGAGAATATCTGGCTGTAGGTCTGGGCGCCGAGTTCGACCGATCCGACGTCGCGCACCCGGGTGACGTCGCCATTGTTGCCGGTCTTGACGATCACATCGAGGAATTCGCCGGGGTCGTCGAGCCGGCCGTTGACGTTGAGCGTATATTGAAACGCCTGGCCCGAAGGGGTCGGCGGCATCCCGACCTGGCCCGCGGTCACCTGCTGGCTCTGCTGCTGGATCGCCTGAATGACGTCCTGCGGCATCAGCCCGCGCGCTTGCAGCTTGTTCGGATCGAGCCAAACCCGCATCGAGTACTGGCCGGCGCCGAATACGGTGACATTGCCGACTCCCGGCAACCGCGACAGTTCGTCCCGGATGTTGATCGTGGCGTAGTTGCTGAGAAAAAGACTGTCGTAAGTCGCATTGGGCGATGTCAGCGTCACGAACAGCAGGATCGCCGTCGACTTCTTCTGCACGGTAACGCCCTGGTTCTGCACCGATTGCGGCAACGACGACAACGCACTCGACACGCGATTCTGCACCAGCACCTGCGCGAAGTTGAGATCGGTGCCGATCTTGAATGTGACCGTGAGTGTGTAGGTGCCGTCGGCGCCGCTGTAGGACTGCATGTAAAGCATGTCCTCGACGCCATTGACCTGCTGCTCGATCGGCAGTGCGACGGTATCGATGACGGTCTTGGCGCTGGCGCCGGGATAGCGGGTGGTCACCTGCACGGTCGGCGGCACCACATCGGGATATTGCGCGACCGCAAGGCTGAACAGGGCCACGCCACCGATCAGGATCATGAGGATCGCGATGACGTTGGAAAGCACCGGCCGCTCGATGAAGAATTTCGAAATCATGCCCGGTCCTATTTGGTCGATGCTGGCGGCGCTTCGATCTTCTGCAGTTGCGGATCGACCTTCTGACCGGGAATGGCGCGCAGCAGCCCGGCGATGACCACACGGTCATCGGCCTTGAGGCCGCTTTCGATCACGCGCAAGTCGCCCTCGATTGGCCCGGCGCGCACCTTGCGCTGCTCGACGACATTGTCGCCGTTCACCACCAGCACATAGCGTCCGGCCTGATCGCTGCCCAACGCCACATCAGGCACAAGCAGCGCGTTCTGCTGCTGATCGAAGGGAACGCGGACACGAACGTAATAGCCGGGCAGCAATATGCGGTCGGCATTCGGCAGAACGCCGCGCACCGCGAGCGTTCCCGTCGACTGGTTGATCGTCGGCGCCGCATAGTCGAGCTTGCCCTGGTGCGGATAGCCGCTTTCGGTCTGCAGTCCGACCTCGATCGACAGCTGCGTGAGATCGCTCGACGTCAGTCCCCGCCGTTTGGCTTCTGCCCGGATTCGCAGCACATCCTGTTCGTTGACGTTGAAATTGACGTAAATCGGGTCAAGCTGCACGATAGTCGCGAGCTGCGTTGGCGACGCCACGCCGACAAGCTCCCCGACCGAGACGAGGTGCGCGCTGACGATGCCGTCGAATGGTGCGACAACATCGGTATAGCCGTAATTGATCGCCGCGATCTTGGTGTTGGCCTGGGCCTGCTGCAGATTGGCCTGGGCGTTATCGCGTGACGACGTAGACGTATCGAGGGTCGCCTGCGAGACGGCCTGCCTGGTGACCAGCTCGGCCTGACGCTTGTAGTCGGCTTCGGCCTGCTTCAGCGATGCCTGCGAACCTGCTTCCGCCGCCTGGGCCTGCTCCAGTTTCAGCTTGTAGGTTTCGGGCTCGATCGTGAACAGCGTCGTGCCTTGTTTCACGAAGCTGCCGTCCTTGTAGTTAATCGATTGCAATACGCCCTGCACGCGCGCCACCAGATCGACGCTCTGGATCGGCGCCGTGTTGCCGGTGGCTTCGAGATAACGCGTGACGTTCTGCTGTACCGGCAGGCCGACATCTACCTTTGGGGGCGGCGGCGGCACAAAACTATTTTGTTCGCAGCCGCTTAACGCGGCGAACGCCGATATGATGAAGGCCATATGGGAGACGGCGATGGCTCCCTGCCTCACGCGACCATTCAGCCCGGCGCATGCCGGCGAACGCGGCGGCTTCATTATCCGTGCCCCCAATTCATCTCGGTTTAGAGAAGGCTTTCCGCAATTCGAGGATAGCAACAATCCGCTTGCGGTGGAACTCGAAAGAGAAAATGATCCCGCCCGCGGAATTCTTCTGTCGAGCCTTTCAGAACTTCACTTCAATTGAAGCGGCGGCTCCAACGTCAGCAGGAAGGATTTATTCAAATGATCAACACGTTGAGGCGTGAGGCGGCGCTCTGGGCACCGATAGCGGCCATCCTGTTCGCGGCAGCGACGCCGGCGCTTTCGCAAGCCCCGACCGATGCCCAGCGCAGCGCCATCCGTTCCCAATGCCGCGCGGACTACCAGGCCCATTGCGCCAGTGTCCCGCCGGGCGGCAAGGCGTCGCTGCAGTGCCTGCAGCACAACATGTCGAGCCTTTCATCGGGCTGCCAAACAGCGGTGCGTGCCGTCGAAGCCCCTGCTGCGCCCAAAGCGGAAACGGCCCCAGTCGCGCCGGCCGAGTCGGCCCCGGCTTCCGCGACAGCCAAGCCTTCCGCGGAGACCGCGGCTCCGCCGCCGGCCTCCAATCCGCCTCCGGCTCCCAAGACGGCGGCAACCACCCGGGTCAAAAAGCCGAGCAGTACGCAGGCGGCCGCGATACGAAGCGCGTGCCGGAACGATTATCAGCAAAACTGCGCCGGCGTGCCGACCGGAGGCGTCGCGGCATTGAGCTGCCTGGAAAAGAACAAGGCGAACCTCTCGGCAAATTGTCAGGCAGCGGTCAGCTCGGCCGGTGGTGCCGCAACACCCGCGGGCGATGCTGCGGCACCTGCGGCTGGTAGCGCTCCGACGGATGCAACAACCGCCGGTCCCGGAACTGCACCCGCCGCGGCGCCCGCGCTGGTGCTGCGGCCGATGCGGCCCCGAGAGGTGCTTTTCGTCCTGAGGTCGGCGTGCGGCGGCGATGTTCGCGCGCTTTGCAGCGGCGTCCCACCCGGCGGTGGCCGTGTCATACAATGTCTGGCCACGCAGGCACCCTCCCTCTCACCCGCATGCGCGGATGTTCTGAGCCAGTTCGCGGCGCGATAAAGTAAAACGTAGAAATTCTGCGGACAGCCAAACCACCGGATATTTTTCGCTGGCGCGATTGACCGGCTGCAACTAGTCTGGATAAAATAAACAGTATACTGTCAATCGGGAGGGGACAGTGCGCATCGCCGTGATCGGGGGAGGCCCCGGAGGCCTGTATTTTGCTTATCTGTGGAAGAAGCGGCATCCGGACGCGGATATCGACCTGTTCGAGCAGAATGCCGCCGGAGCCACATGGGGCTTCGGCGTGGTGTTCTCCGAACAGGCGCTGGAATTCCTGCGTGCCGACGACCCCGACACGGTTGACGCCATCGCGCCGCGGATGGAGAGCTGGAAGAACATCACCCTCAACCTGCGCGGCGAGAGCGTCGCGATCGACGGCGTCGGCTTCTCCTCGATCGGCCGGCTCGATCTGCTCACGATCCTGCAACAGCGGGTTCGCTCGGTCGGCGTCACGCCACGATACGACACGGCGATCGAGTCGGTGGATCAGCTTTCCGGGTACGACCTGATCGTCGCGGCCGATGGCCTGAACTCGCTGGTGCGACGCACCTTCGAGAAGGAACTCGGCGCGTCGGTGTCCTGGTCGGCCAATAAGTTCGCCTGGTACGGCACGACCAAACGCTTCGAGACGCTGTCGCAGACCTTTGTCGAGACCGACCTCGGCGCCTTCAACGCGCACCACTATCGATATTCAGCTTCAATGAGCACGTTCCTGGTCGAATGCGATATGGCGACGTGGCAGCGATATGGTTTCGCCGACAAGACGGATGAGGAATCGAAGGAAATCTGCCGGCGCGTCTTCGCATCGACGCTCGACGGGCATCCGCTGGTGTCGAACAAATCGGTGTGGCGCAATTTCCCATGGATCTGGAACGAGCGCTGGTGCTGCGGAAACAAAGTGCTGATCGGCGACGCGCTGCATTCGGCGCATTTCTCGATCGGCTCGGGCACGCGTCTCGCCATCGAGGACGCGATCGCGCTGGTCAAGGCACTGGAGGCGGAGCCGAACATTTCGGCAGCGCTCCATCGCTACCAGACCGAGCGCCAGCCGATCGTGAAGAAATTGGTCACGGCGGCGCGCACCAGCGCCGACTGGTACGAAAAATTCCCCGAGCATATGCGGCTTGACCTGATGGATTTCGCTTACAGCTACATCACCCGCTCGGGCCGGATCGACGACGCGCGCCTGCGCGCGATGTCGCCGTCGTTCATGGCACGATATGAGGCGTCGAGACGTCCCCTGCTGCAAGGCGGGAGCAAGGCATGACGTCGCCTAAACCTGAAACGCATGAGATCGTCGACCGGGTCCCTCTCGATAGCCCGGGGGCTTTGGAGATCGGCTTTGCGATCCCGCAGCAATACAACGCCAGCCGCATTCTGTTCGACAACCTGTCGAAAGGCCGGGCCGACAGGCTTGCGCTGACCGGCCCCGCCGGAACGCGCAGCTATGGCGAGCTTTGCGCCGAAGCATGCCAATGGGGACACGGCCTGCAGTCGATCGGATTAAAGCGCGGCGACCGGATCCTGCTGTTCCTCGACGACACACCGGCCTATCCGGCGGCGTTTTTCGGCGCGGTCCGCGCCGGGCTGGTGCCGCTCTTGATCAATACGCTGACGCCCCCTGACCTCCTGCAATTCTATTTGTCGGATTCGGGCGCCGCCGTTGCGGTAGCCGATGCCGAGTTCTGCTCCCGCTTCGACGCGCAGGCCTGCCAGGATACGCTCCTGCACACGCTGATCTCGGTCAACGGCGCGGCCGACGGTCACGCCGCGTCGAATGCGATTGCCGCAGAGTCGTGGTTGCCGGGTTTTTCCAGCGATCTGGCGGAAGCCGGCACCCGCCGCAACGAAATGGCGTTCTGGATGTATTCGTCGGGCTCGACCGGCCGCCCGAAGGGCATCGTCCATCTGCAGCACGATATGGCCTATAGCGAGGCCGCGTTCGCACGCCATGTTCTGAAGCTCGAGCCCGACGACGTCTGCTTTTCGGTACCGAAGATGTTCTTCGCCTACGGCTTCGGCAACTCGATCACCTTTCCGTTTTCCGCGGGCGCCGCGACCCTGCTGCTGCCGGGCCAGCCCAGGCCGGCGGCGATTTTCGAGGCGATCGAGCGCTTTCGTCCCACCGCGTTTTTCGGATTGCCCACCCTCTACACATCACTGACCAAGGCCGATGGTGCCACGGCGACGGATTTTTCCTCGCTGCGAATGGCGCTGTCCGCCGCCGAGGTGCTTTCGGCGGATGTCTTTCATGGCTGGAAGGCCCTCACCGGGCTGGAAATCATCGAAGGACTGGGGTCCACGGAAGTACTGCACATCTACCTTTCCAATCTGCCGGACCGGAAAAAGCTCGGCGCCGCCGGCCTTCGCGTTCCCGGCTACGAAATTGCGCTTAGAGGTACTGACGGTCGCGAGGTCGACGATAACGAAGAAGGCATCCTTTGGGTGCGCGGCGATTCCGCGACGCCGCTGTACTGGAACCGGCCTGACAAATCAGCAGAAACGATCCGCGAGGAAGGGTGGATTTACACCGGCGACCGCTTCGTGCGCGACAGCGATGGTTTTCATTTCTTCCACGGCCGCGCCGACGACCTGATCAAGATCTCCGGCCAATGGGTGTATCCGCTTGAGGTCGAGCTTTGCCTCGCCGAGCACCCAGACGTGCGGGAATGCGCGGTGTTCGCCGTCGAATTGCCGGACCGGCGCATGACCCTGAAGGCGATCGTGGTGATGAACGCCGGTGCTTACGATGCAACCGACGCGACGAAAATGCTGCAGGACTATGTGAAAGCCAGGCTGCTGCCTTACAAATATCCGCGCGAGGTGCGTTTCATCGACGAATTGCCGAAGACCGGCACCGGCAAGATCGATCGTCAGGCGTTGTTGAGGGTGTAGGGGTTTGCACACGCGCGCTCTTCTCCCTCTCCCGCTTGCGGGGGAGGGCTGGGGTGGGGGCGCTCATCGAGCAACGGGCGTCGAAATTCGGACGGAGATTTCCCCCACCCGCCGCGTTCTCGCGAGCGCCAAAGCCGAAGCTTCGCTCAATAGGCGTTTCTGAACGGTCGCCGAAGGCGACCTATGCTCCCCCGCAAGGGGCCCGCAAGCGGGAGAGGTAAGATCACCCCGCCAGCCCAGTGCCGCCATACAACCACGCCAGATCGTTATAATAATCTTCCGATGTCTTCGCCCTCATGATGGCGTTGCGGATGCGGGCGTGTTCGCCTGAGGGATGATAGATGTGTTCGCCGATGGCGCGCGATAGCAGTTGAACGCGCGCGGTGCGCGGGAAGCGCTGGGCACCATAACGCTGGAGCGCAGCGGCGAGGTCGTCCGGATAGGCGTCCAGCATGTGCGACAGGCACACCGCGTCTTCCAGCGCCATGCAGGCGCCTTGCGCGAAATACTGCATCATCGGGTGCGCGGCGTCGCCAAGCAAGGCGACGCGGCCATCGACCCAGCGTTCGCCGGGGTCGCGGTCGCATAGCACCCAGAGCCGCCAGTTCTTGCCGTGGCGAATGATGGCTTGCGCGCGCGGATGCACATGCGCAAAACCCTGCATCACCTCGTCGTCGGAGACTGGCTTGCCGGCGACCGGCTCCGGCGCGTCATTGTGGTAGGTGACGACGAGGTTGAACACCTTCCAGCCTGACAGCGGGTAATGCACGATGTGGCATTTCGGGCCGGCCCACAGCGTGGCCGCGTTCCAGCGCAGGTCTTCCGGCATCTGTTCGGTCGGAATCACCGAACGATAGGTGGTGTGTCCGGAAACCCGCGGCGGCCCGTCGCCAATGACGGATTTGCGGATATTCGACCACAGGCCGTCGGCGCCGATCAGCAGCGATCCCGTGATGCGCTCGCCGGAGGCAAGCCGTGCCGTCACCGACGCGCCGTCCTGATCGTAGCCGAGTACCTCGCTGCTCACGCGCAGATCGATCAAATCATTGTCCCGGCAGGCTTTCAGGAAGACGCCATGCAGATCGCCGCGATGAACCACCGCATAGGGATTGCCAAAGCGCGCGCGGAAAGCCTCGCGCAAATCCACATGGCAGATCTCTTCGGCCGTCAGCGCATCCATCAACCGCAGCTGATCGACATAAACAGCCATGCCGCGCGCCGCCTCGCCGACGCCGAGATAGTCGAAGGCATGGAAGGCGTTGGGTCCGAGCTGGATGCCGGCGCCGATCTCACCGAGCGCCGAGGCTTTCTCAAGCAGGATCGAACGGATGCCTTTTTGGGCCAGCCCGAGTGCGGTGGCGAGGCCGCCGATGCCTCCCCCCGCGATCAGGACAGGTCGCGCGCTTGATCCCGGTCCCATCAGCCTGATTTCTTGAAATGCTCGAGCGCGTCCTCGGCGCGCAACGGCACGCGCGACGCCTCGTTGTTGAGATCGACCAGTTGGGTCAGCAGCGCCAGCAGCGTCTTGCGATCGGCTGGCTTCAGCGGCTGCAGCATCCGCACCTGCGCGCGGTCGACCGACGACATGATATCGCGCAGCAACGCCGCACCTGATCTGGTCAGATGCAGCAGTTTGACGCGCTTGTCCTCGGCGGCCGGCTTTCGCTCGATCAATTGCTTGGCCAGCAGCCGCTCGATCACGCTGCCGAGGGTTGACCGGTCGAAGGCGATCACAGCGGAGAGGCGGGTGGCATCGATGCCGGGATGGGTGCGGATCGCGACCAGGGCGGCATATTGCACCGGCGTCAGGTCGTAGGCCCGGCATTCCTCCATGAAGATCGCCACCGCGATCTGCTGCATCCGGCGAAACAGATAGCCCGGCGCGGTATAGACCGCGTCCATGGTGATGGGGGCGGATTTATTCGGCATCGGGCTGCCGGTCCGGTGCGGCGTCGGCGAACGCCTTGAGGTCTTTTGCAGCCGTTTCGGCTTTCAAAAGGCGCGGAAAGGCGGCGAGATCGACGCCGAAACGCCGCGCATTGGCCAGCTGCGGCACCAGGCAAAGATCGGCCAGAGTCGGCGCGGCTCCGAAGCAGAACGGCCCGGGCTCGTTCGCGATCAATGTTTCGCAGGCGGTGAGGCCCTCGCGGTTGGCCCAGGCCGCCCAGCCCGTCACTTGCTCATCGGACAGACCGAGTTCGCGCAACCGCGCCAGAACCTTGAGATTCTGCACCGGGTGGGTATCACAGGCCAGCACCATCGCAAAAGCGCGGACCTTGGCGCGGCGCAGCGGATCGGTTGGCAGCAGCGGCGGTTCGGGATGGGTCTCGTCCAGCCATTCGATGATGGCCAGCGACTGGGTGAGGATCACGCCGCGATCGTCCTGCAGCGCCGGCACCAGCCCTTGCGGATTGATCGCGAGATAGGCGGGATCGCGCTGCTCGCCCTTGCGCAGATGGTGCGGCAGGTGGTCGGCGCTCAAACCCTTCAGGTTGAAGGCTATACGGACCCGGTAGGACGCGCTGCTGCGGAAATAGCCGTGCAGCTTCATCGGAACCTCCCTCAAGGCTTTCGTTTTCTCGTGTTGCGTCATTGACGCTATCCACTTTGTAAGTATGCTGTCAATCATTCGAACCATAAGACCGACGGGAGGCTGCCATGGAAGCCGTACAGAAGACCCCGGAGCGCGAGGCGTTCTATCGCAAGATCGACGGTGAAAATCTCTCGGCGCTGTGGAACGTGATGGGCGACCTGATCACGCCGGAGCCGAAGAGCGCCTGCCGCCCGCATTTGTGGAAATTCGACGCCATCCGCGACTACATGACCGAGGCCGGCAAGCTGATCACCGCCAAGGAAGCCGAGCGGCGGGTGCTGGTGCTGGAAAATCCCGGGCTTCGCGGTCAGTCGAAGATCACCACCTCGCTGTTTGCCGGCGTGCAGATGGTGATCCCGGGTGATGTCGCGCCGGCGCACCGGCACAGCCAGTCGGCGTTGCGTTTCGTGCTCGAAGGCAAAGGCGCGTTTACCGCGGTCGACGGCGAGCGCACCGCGATGGAACCCGGCGATTTCGTCATCACGCCGTCCATGACCTGGCACGACCACTCCAACGAGACCTCCGAACCGATGTTCTGGCTGGACGGGCTCGACATTCCGCTGGTGCAATTCCTCGATGCGTCGTTTGCGGAAGGATCGGATGAGGATCAGCAGAAGATCACGCGTCCCGCCGGCGACAGTTTCGCGCGTTACGGCCACAATCTGCTGCCGGTCGACATCAAGCGCACCTCGAAAACCTCGCCGATTTTCAATTATCCCTACCACTACACCCGTGAGGCGCTGGAGCAGGCCAAACTGCGCGACGAATGGGACGCCTGCCACGGGCTGAAACTGAAATTCTCCAATCCCGAGACCGGCGATTTTGCGATGCCGACCATCGGTACTTTCATCCAGTTGCTGCCGAAGGGTTTCAAGACCGCGCGTTATCGTTCGACCGACGCCACGGTGTTTGCCGCGATCGAAGGCAAGGGGCGTTCGCGGATCGGCGAGCAGACCTTCGAATGGGGTCCGCGCGACCTGTTTGTGGTGCCGAGCTGGCAGTGGGTCACTCACGAAGCCGACGAAGATTCCGTGCTGTTCAGTTTCTCGGATCGCCCGGTGCAGCAGAAGCTCGACCTGTTCCGCGAAGATCGAGGCAATGCCTGAAGGGACCCTCCGCGAGTCGTCCGGACCGGCACGCCCTTTAAGTTGGGAGGCGGTTCTCTCCCCTCCTCCTCTTTGCGGGGAGGGGCGGGAGGTGGGGTCTTCGGTTTTGGGGGTCTCCCGGCGGCGGGGTTTGTGGCTCCCCCACCCCAGCCCTCCCCCGCGAGGGGGAGGGAGCAGATCACCGCCAGTGCTGCAGGCGGATTTCCAGCCAGTTGATCAGGCGTCCGACCGCGAGACCGAACACCGACAGGATCACGACGCCGGCCAGCAGTTGATCGGTCTGCATCAGATTGCCGGCCTGCAACACAAAGGCGCCGATGCCGAATTCGGCGCCGATCATCTCGGCGCTCACGACCAGCAGCAGCGCGATCGAGGCGGTGATACGAAAACCGGCGAGGATCGACGGCAGCGCGCCCGGCCAGATCACCCGGCGCACAATGGCGTGAAACGGCACGTTGAAGCTTTGTGCCATCCGGATCAGGTTGCGCGGCACCGCGTCGACGCCGCTATAGACCGAAATCGCGGTGGAAAAGAACACGCCGAGCGCGATGGTGGCGATCTTCGGCTGTTCGCCGATGCCGAGCCAGAGGATCAATAGCGGCAGCAACGCGATCTTCGGAATCGGA
>JAJYAH010000576.1 GCA_021779635.1 Pseudomonadota bacterium
GGTCAGCGGCATCTGGGTGTCGCCGTTCGAGGTGGAGAGAGCGTTGATCACCCACACGGCGGTGCTCGAAGCGGCGGTCGTGCCAGAAGCCGATCCGGACGGATTGCTGAAGCCGAAGGCATTCGTGGTGCTGCGGGCGGATGCAAAATCCGACGGCCTGCACGAGTCGCTGAAGGAGCACGTCAAGCAGAAGATCGGACCGTGGAAATATCCGCGCTGGATCGACGTCGTCGATTCCTTGCCGAAAACCGCGACCGGAAAGATCCAGCGGTTCAAATTGCGGGACGGGGCGTAGGTTGGTGGTGTCAGCGCAAATCACGATCGTTTCTCGCGCGGTGGTAGCTCGTTCCCTCCCCCCTTGCGGCGGAGGGCTTCCACGAACGTCATGACCGTCCTCGCACCTTCCGGCAGCTTGCGCATCGGCGCCTCCGATCTCGAATACCGCATGATCGGTCCGGCGCCGGACGAGGCGCCGACCATCATCATGATGCACGAAGGCCTCGGATCGGCCGCGCTGTGGGGGGATTTTCCGGACCGGCTGGCGGCGGCCACCGCCGCCGGCGTGCTGGTGTATTCGCGCGCCGGCTACGGCGCCTCGACGCCGGTGACGCTGCCGCGTCCGCTCGACTACATGCATATCGAAGCGCTCGGCGTCTTGCCCGATCTGCTCGACGCCATCGGCTTTCGCCGCGGTGTTCTGCTGGGTCATTCCGACGGGGCCTCGATTGCGGCGATCTATGCCGGCGGCGCCGGGGATCACCGGGTGCGCGGGGTCGCGATGATCGCGCCGCATTTCGTCGTCGAAGATGTCGGGATCAGGTCGATCGCGGAAACCAAGAAAGCCTACGAGACGGCCGGCCTGCGGTCGAAGCTTAAGCGCTGGCACCGCGATGTCGACAACGCATTCTACGGCTGGAGCGGCGCCTGGCTCGACCCCGAATTTCGCAGCTGGGACATCTCCGAATACCTCGCCTACATCCGCGTGCCGGTTGCGATCCTGCAGGGCGCCGACGATCAGTATGGGACAATTCGCCAGATCGAGATCGCGCAGGAAGAGTGCTATTGTCCCGTCGATGTGACGATCGTTCCGGGCGCCGGACATTCGCCGCATCGCGAAGCGCCGGAGGCGACGCTCGGTTCGATTGCGGAATTCGTTAAACGCATTTTGGTTTTGCATGAAGGCTCGGAGCACCGAGCCGCCTGAAGATTTGGTTGTGGCATTGCGCCAATGAGTACTTTTTCCACCGCGGCCAATTTGCCGCTGCCGCGCTGGGCCTATGTTCCCGGCGAGAACGCGGACGCCGAGGCCGATCACGATACCCTGTGGCACGCCAAGGCGCTGGTGCCGTCGCGATTTCGCGACTACGTACCGGCGCGGCATCCGGCGCTGCGCTACGGGATCGAACTCAACGACGCCGGATATTTCTGGGAATCGCATGAGGTTCTGCAAGCGGTGTGGGCCGCGGCACCGCAGGGCGGCCGCGAGCGCATCCTGCTGCGGGCCTGCATTCAGATCGCCAGCGCCAACCTCAAGCTGCGGATGCAGAAGCCCCATGCGGCCGCGCGACTGCTGGGCGAGGCGCTGGCCGAGCTCCACGCGCTCGGCGCGCGCAAGGCGGCCGTCGCCGGCGATGGATTTGCCGATGGTTTCCCGACCGCCGCGCTCGCGGCCGTTCTGACCTCCAGATTGCAGCAACCGTCGCTCGGCAAGGCCGATTGGGTGGAGATCGGGACTGCCGGCCGGACATGAAACAAAATGCAGATTTATGGCGCAGCGGGCCTATGCGGTCACCGCAACATGCATTATTATTCATGGTGAGTGGCGAATAGCGAGTAGTTGTTTCTGCCACTCGCCATTCGCCAAACAAGATCCCACCACGGGAGACCAAAGCCATGAACATCATGAACGTCGACTACTCGACCAAGATTCCCAACAACGTGAATCTCAGCGAGGACCGGCAAGTGCTCAAGGCGCTGGAAGGCTGGCATCCCGGCTACATCGACTGGTGGAACGATATGGGGCCGGATGGCTTCCAGCAATCGCTGGTGTATTTGCGCACGGCCTACTCGGTCGATCCGCGCGGCTGGGCCAAGTTCGATTATGTGAAGATGCCGGATTACCGCTGGGGCATCCTGCTCGCGCCGCAGGAGGAGAACCGCGTCATCCCGTTCGGCCAGCATTATGGCGAGCCGGCATGGCAGGAAGTGCCGGGCGAGCATCGCGCCATGCTGCGCCGGCTGATCGTGATCCAGGGCGACACCGAGCCGGCCTCGGTCGAACAGCAGCGCCATCTCGGCAAGACCGCGCCCTCGCTCTACGATTTGCGCAACCTGTTCCAGGTCAATGTCGAGGAAGGCCGCCATCTCTGGGCGATGGTCTATCTCTTGCAGAAATATTTCGGCCGCGACGGCCGCGAGGAGGCCGACGAGTTGCTGCGCCGCCGCTCGGGCGACGCCGATAGCCCGCGCATGCTCGGGGCCTTCAACGAGGCGACGCCGGACTGGCTGTCGTTCTTCATGTTCACCTACTTCACCGACCGCGACGGCAAGATGCAATTGCACAGCCTGGCGCAGTCCGGCTTCGATCCCTTGTCGCGCACCTGCCGCTTCATGCTGACCGAAGAGGCGCATCACATGTTCGTCGGCGAAACCGGCATCAGCCGCGTGGTGCAGCGAACCGTCGAGGCGATGAGGCAAGCCGGCATCAGCGATCCGTCCGATGTCGCCAAGGTGCGCGCGCTCGGGGTGGTCGATCTTCCGACCATCCAGAAGAAATTGAACCTGCATTATACGCTCTCGCTCGACCTGTTCGGCTCGGAAGTCTCCACCAATGCGGCGAATGCCTACAATGCGGGCGTGAAGGGCCGCTATCGCGAGACCCAGATCGACGACGATCACCGTTTGCAGGCCGGCACCTATCCGGTGCTCAAGCTGGTCGATGGCGAGATCAGGCGCGTCGACGAACCGGCGCTCACGGCGCTCAATATGCGGCTGCGCGACGATTACACCCAGGACTGCGCCAAGGGCCTGCTGCGCTGGAACAAGATCATCGCGCTCGCCGGCTACGACTTCAAGCTGACGCTGCCGAACGTGGCATTCCATCGCCAGATCGGCGAGTTCGGCAACATCCATGCGACGCCGGACGGGGTGCTGATCGACGACGCAACCTGGAACAGGCGCAAGAGCGACTGGCTGCCTTCGGCGGACGACGGCGATTTCATCGCCTCGCTGATGACGCCGGTGACCGAGATCGGCGAGTTCGCCTCATGGATCTCGCCGCCCAAGGTCGGGATCGACAACAAGCCCGGCGATTTCGAATATGTGAAGATCGAGACGTGAGGTAAATCCAAGCCGTCATATCCGGGCTTGTTGTCCCGGCCATGACGACTAGGGTTAATCCCACCCCTGACCCTTGATGCCCGGATTGGCATAGACGATGCCGCCATCGACCGCGATGGTGGCGCCGACCACATAATCTCCGGCGCGTGAGGCGAGATAGATCGCAGCCCCCGCCATGTCCTCATCGCTGCCGACCCGGCCCGACGGCACCCGCGTCGCAACCTCGTCGGCGTTGTCGCGCGCCGCCCGGTTCATGTCCGACTTGAACGGTCCCGGCGCAATCGCCGTCACCACGATGTGGTCGCGGATCAGTTTTGCCGCCATCCGGCGGGTCAGGTGAATCAGGCCTGCCTTGCTGGCATGGTAGGAATAGGTCTCCATCGGATTGACGAAGATGCCGTCGATCGAGGCGATGTTGATGACTTTGCCGGGCCTGTCCGCGGAGGCTGCGGCGCGCAGCGGTGCGGCGAGCGCCTTGGTCAGGAAGAACGGCGTCTTGAGGTTGAGGTTCATCACCTTGTCCCAGCCGCTTTCCGGAAACTCGTCGAAGTCCGCGCCCCACGCCGCGCCGGCGTTGTTGACCAGGATATCCAGCTTTGGCTCGCGCTTTTTGATCTCGGTTGCCAGCATGTCGATGCCCGTCATGCCGGAGATGTCGATCGGCAACGCGATGCATTCGCCGTCATATTCCGCCGTCAGCTCTTTCGCGGTTGCCTCGCAGGGTCCGGCCTTGCGCGCGGTGATGTAAACCTTCGCAGCACCCTGGGCGAGAAAGCCGCCGGCGATCATCTTGCCGATGCCGCGCGAGCCGCCGGTCACCAGGGCGACGCGGCCCTTCAGCGAAAACAGATCCTTGAACATGAATTCCTCCGGTTGATTTTGTCGGCGCTTTTGACCGCGTGCGTTGCACGAGTCAAGGAAGGGACATTCCCTGTCGTCGGTTCGCGCTCGGGACGACAGCCAGGCCGGTCGACGCGGCGAAAACCGTTCCACATCGCCGCGGCGCGGAGGAACTCGTGCGCGCCGGTAAAGTAAGGCGCTCGCAGCCCGGCGCGGCTAACGGTATTGCGAAGCCGCTTCATCGAGAGTGGCTGGCCGATTGAGGCCAGCGTCGAAATCAGCGGCAAACCGCCGATGAAACGGTTGGTCGGGTGGCTGCCCGCCGATTGGACCCATCCGCGTTTATTTCCAGTTTGACAGCCCCGCAAGGGTTTGTTTTCTCTCGGTTCCCATACCCGCAGGACATCGAATGCACGGACTTTTCAGGTGGAGCAGCAAATGGTGGCCGGGCGCGATTCCACTGGTCGTCTTTTGGGCTATCGCGGCCTGGACCAACACCCAGCCGATGGAAGCGGATCTCGCCGCGCATAGCACCGCTGCGCTCAAGGATACCGTGCTCGACAAGAGCAGGATTACGGTCGCGGGCCGCGACGTCACGTTTGCCGCAGATGCATTCTCGGAAGATGGCCGTCGCAGCGCGCTGGCATCGGTCGAAGCTGTGCCGGGCGTGCGGCTGGTCAACGACGAAACCCGCCTCGTGCCCGAAGCCAAGCCGTTCGTCTGGTCGGCCGAGCGCGATGTGGTCAGGGTGACGCTGGGCGGCAGTTCGCCACTGCCGGCCAGCAAGAGCAAGCTGCTTGAAGCGGCCCGCGCCGGTCTCGGCGGCGTCGAGGTCGTCGACCACATGAGTCTGTCGCGCGGCGCTCCGTCGCGTTTCGACAGCGCCG
>JAJYAH010000577.1 GCA_021779635.1 Pseudomonadota bacterium
TGCTGTCGTCGGCTCAGTAATGTCTCTTGATCGACCTCTTGAGGTCGCACTGGAATACGCGCTGGGGTTTGGGTTCGGGTGGACGATTTTCCAGTCGCTGTTCATGCGCGGCATGGCCGGAGGGTCGTATGGGTTAGCCCTCAAGCGCACATTCATACCTGAATTTTTGTCGATGAACCTGGTGATGGCCGGGATGATTCTGGTCGCTTCGCTGTTCTGGGCAGTGGCCGGCGGAAAGCAAGGCCCGCTTACGCCGACATTCTGGTTCGTGATGAGCATGGCTTTGCTGGCTGGTTTCGTCGCGGCATATCCAATCAATTGGTGGCTGGTTTCAAAGAACCTCAAGCATGGGATGTCCACCGTTGACGATCACGCGCCAGACCACGATGCGGGCGAAATGGTTATGGCTCATGTCGAGTCCACGGCTGCCCCGAGCGCCTCCCTGACAGAAATAGCGTTCATAGCTGTCTTATCGATCATCGCATTCGCTCTGGCATACGCCGTCGCATGGAGATACGGCCCCTAACATCGACCGATCGCCCTGGACGCTCCGCGGTCTCGATGAGCCTACGTTTGTCGGCGCCCAAATCGTTGCCAGCGTGCCCGCCGGAATGAAAGGGAGCGGACTCGCGGTCGGCTATGAACCGTTGTGGGCTATCGGGTCCGGCCGCGTGCCGACGCACTCAGAAATCGTTGAGATGCACGCGCATATCCGCAACGTAATTGTCTCCCATCTCGGCGAACAGGCGAAAGATGTCCGCATTCTTTGCGGCGGGTCCGTCAAGCCCGCGAACGCAGGCGAAATCCTCGCGCTGCGGGGCGTCGGCGGGGCCTTGGTGGGCGGCGCGAGCCTTGATGACCTCGACTTCGAAGCGATCCCGACGAGCGCCGCCAAGTCGATCTGATCGTTTGTGCAGGCGCGAGCGGCCTTCGCACGAGCGCCCGCTATTTCAGCAAAGGAAGCCATACATGGGCATCGGCTTCGCCTCTGACCACGGCGGCTTCGCGCCGAAGGGCGAAATCGCCGCCGCGCTCAGCGCCTCCAGCCCCGAAGTCCTCGATTTCGGCGAGGCCGGGCTGGACCCGTCCGACGACTATTCCGATTTCGTGATCCCGCCGGCGCGCCGGATCGCAGGATCGCCGCCGGCGAGGTCGAGCGCGGCGTAGCGCTCTGTGGTAGCGGAGTCGGGGCCCGCATCGCGGCCAACAAGATGGTCGGTGCTCGCGCGGGGCTCATCCACGACGTCTTCTCCGCGCGCCAAGGCGTGGGTCTTGCGACGCAACTCGTCGAGACCTTCCTCGTCGCCCGGTTTTCCGGCGCGGAACGACATGAGCGCCGGCTCGCGACGGTGCGGGCGTTGGAGCGGGCAATGGCCTAAGCCCCCGCTTGGCGTCAATCCGCCATCAGCTCCAAGGCCGGCGCTCGGGGCGAGCACCGCGAGCGGCGCGTGCTCCTGCGGTCTGTCGACATTGATCGTGACCATCTCCTCAAGTGACCCAGGAAGTTACGACCTCGACGATGCGCGGGCTCAGCGCGAAAGTCTTTTTGATGCCCGTCAGCACCCCGAAAATGACGCCTTGGTCATAGCCGAACCGGCCTCCGGAGAACAGAACCACTACAAGCACGACGCCGAGCCAAGCTGAGAACGAACTCGGGGAGCGGAAGTCGGCGCGGCCGACGACGGCGTGGCGCCGCGCGGCGCCGGCGGGCAGAATGCCCTCGCACGTCCGTCGAGACGGACACACAACGAATGTGCCGGAGCGCGCATCGAACACCTCCTGTTGGAATGGTCAGGGACGAAGCGACTGTGGGCGCCGTCCAACCTTCAGTCTCCGTCGACTGCCAGCGCCGCGACGAGCCTCAGAAGCTACTCAGGCGAGCCTGAACCGCTTCGTAAGTAATTTCCGAGGCTGCAAAGCTTCGGCGCGTGGGCGTTAAGACTGCTTCGGACGCCGAAACGAGGCGCGAGACACGGTCGAATGCGCGCATGGTTTCAAGACGGCGTACGTCGACGTCCGGCGATCCCCGTCGCCTGCCGAGTTGGGCGACGACGGAATTCCCGATCGAGGACATTCGCCGGCGCCGAGCGCCCGGCGCGGCCGGAGGCCAACACTCATGAACGTCATCGTATCTGCCCAAGAGTTGAAACTCGAAGCGGAAGCGGCGGCTCTCACCAAGAGCCAAGCTACTCTGACCTCGCAGGAATTAGGTCTGATGGACGCGTATTGGCGCGCCGCCAACTATCTCTCGGTCGGTCAGATCTACCTCTACGAAAATCCGATGCTGCGCGAGCCCTTGAAACTGGCACATGTCAAACCGCTGGTGGTCGGGCACTGGGGCACGACGCCGGGACAGAATTTCATCTACGTCCATCTCAACCGAACCATCAAGCTGCACGATCTCGACATGATCTACATCGCTGGCCCCGGGCACGGCGGCCCGGCGCTGGTCGCCAACACCTATCTGGAAGGCAGCTACAGCGAGATCTATCCCGACATCAGCCAGGATGAGCCCGGGATGAAGCGCCTCTTCAAGCAATTCTCGTTTCCCGGCGGCATTTCGAGCCATGTCGCGCCGACGACGCCCGGGTCGATCCACGAGGGCGGCGAACTGGGCTATTCGCTCAGCCACGCCTTCGGCGCCGCCTTCGACAATCCCGACCTGATCGTCGCCTGCATCGTCGGCGACGGCGAGGCCGAAACCGGGCCGCTCGCCACCGCCTGGCACTCCAACAAGCTTCTCGATCCGATCAGCGACGGCGCGGTGCTACCGATTTTGCATCTCAATGGCTTCAAGATCAGCAATCCGACGATCCTGGCGCGCATATCGCAGAACGAGCTGAAGACCTTCTTCGAGGGGTGCGGCTGGACCCCGCTGTTCGTCGAGGGCGACGAGCCGGCGGCCATGCACCCGCTGATGGCGGCGGTTGTCGAAGACGCCATCGGCCGGATTCATGCAATCCAAAAAAGGGCGCGCGAGACCAACGACGCCACGCGCCCGCTGTGGCCGATGATCGTGCTGCGATCGCCCAAGGGGTGGACGGGTCCGAAAGAAGTCGACGGCCTCAAGATCGAGGGCACGTTCCGCGCCCACCAAGTGCCGATTCTGGTCGACGCCAAGCATCCAGACCATGTAAAGCTGCTGGAAAGCTGGATGAAAAGCTATCGCGCCGAGGAACTGTTCGGCGCCGACGGCACGCTGAAGCCCGAACTCGCGGCGCTGGCGCCGAAGGGCGCGCGCCGCATGGGGGCCAACCCGCACGCCAACGGCGGCATTCTGCTGCGCGACCTCAAGATGCCTGATTTTCGTGCGCACGCGGTCAAGGTGCCCTCGCCCGGCGCGGTGGACGCGCAGGACACGCTCGTTCTGGGCGCCTTCCTGCGCGACGTCACAGCCTCGAACATGGAGCGCCGCAACTTCCGCATCTTCGGCCCCGACGAGACCCTTTCGAACTTGCTCGGCGACGTGTTCGAAGTCACCAATCGGCAGTGGGACGCTGGGAAGATCGAGGAGGACGAGTTCCTCGCGCCCGCCGGCCGCGTGGTCGATTCCCAGCTCAGCGAGCATCAGTGCGAGGGGTGGCTGGAGGGCTATCTGCTGACTGGCCGACACGGGCTCTTCAACAGCTACGAGGCGTTCATTCGCATCGTCGATTCGATGTTCAGCCAGCATGCGAAGTGGTTGAAAGTGACGCTCGAATTGCCCTGGCGGCGCAAGATCGCCTCTCTCAACTATCTGCTTGCGTCGCATGTCTGGCAGCAGGACCACAATGGATTCACTCACCAGGATCCTGGATTCCTGGATCACGTCATTAACAAGAAGGCTGACGTGGTGCGGGTATATCTGCCTGCGGACGCCAATTGCCTGTTGTCGGTGTTCGACCATTGCCTGCGCAGCCGCCACTACGTCAATGTCGTCGTCGCGGGAAAGCACGCGCTGCCGCAATGGCTGACGATGGAGCAGGCCGTGATCCATTGCACTCAAGGGATCGGCATCTGGCAATGGGCGAGCAACGATCAGGGCGCCGAGCCGGATGTGGTGATGGCCTGCTGCGGCGACACGCCCACCTTGGAGACACTCGCCGCCGTTTCGATCCTGCGCGAGAATCTGCCCGAACTGAAAATCCGCGTCGTCAACGTCGTCGATCTCATGCGGCTGCAACCTTGCGCCGAGCATCCGCATGGCCTCAGCGAGACCGATTACGACTCGTTGTTCACCAGTGACAGGCCGATCATCTTCAACTTTCACGGCTACGCTTCGCTGGTGCACGGGCTCACCTATCGGCGGTCCAACCGCCGGCTGCACGTTCGCGGCTACAAGGAAGAAGGCACGATCACGACCGCCTTCGACATGCGCGTGCAGAACGACATCGACCGTTTCCATCTGGTCCAGGACGTCGTCGACAATCTGCCCCAGCTGGGCAGCAAAGGCGCCTATCTCAAGCAGAAGATGCGCGACAAACTGATCGAGCACAAACATTACATCGACGAGCATGGCGAGGATCTACCCGAGATTCGCAACTGGAAGTGGTCGGCAGCAAGTTGACGCGGACTCGCGTTCCCTTCTTCCGCAAGGGGAGACCGGGTCCGTCGGCCGAAAGGATCAAAGCGAATGCGACAGATGATTGAAACTGTTCGCGCACTGCTCGCCTATCCCAAGGGCGTGCTGGCGATGGACGAGAGCAACGGCACTTGCGACAAGCGCTTCGCGGCGGTCGGCGCTCCTCAGACCATCGAGGCGCGGCGCGCCTATCGCGAACTCATCATCACCGCGCCGAGGCTTTCTGAATGCGTGAGCGGCGCGATCCTCTACGATGAAACCATCCGTCAAAGCCGGGCGGATGGCGCGTCGTTCGTCAAGCTGATCCAGGAGGCGGGAATCGTGCCCGGCATCAAGGTCGATCTCGGCGCGAAGGATTTGGCGGGGCATCCGGGCGAGAAGGTCACCGAAGGGCTCGACGGCCTGCGCGAGCGCTTGCGAGATTATTTTGTGATGGGTGCGCGCTTCGCCAAATGGCGCGCGGTCGTTGCGATCGGGGGCGATATGCCAAGCCACGC
>JAJYAH010000578.1 GCA_021779635.1 Pseudomonadota bacterium
CGCTGCCGACCATGCGCGCGAGCTGGGGCTCTTTGGTAAGGTGCTGATAGAAGCCCTCGAGAATTTTTGGCAGCGCCGGTTCCACCACCTTCCAGAATTCACGCAACAATTCGCCCGTCTTCGTGTCGATGCGCATGAAGCGCATCCGGGTCTCGCGATCTTGACTGCCGCCGGTCACAACTGGTTCTGCCATGTGCGTTCCCTCTAAATTCAAATTCGGCAAATTTCTGGTCGGACGATTGTTGATCCGCGAAACGCAACGCCGCCGGATCACCGTTAAACGTTAAATCGATTCTTCGTTAAGTTCTGAGCGTCGCAACTTGATCCAGGTTGTTGATCTACATTAACCCCGCTGACGCGGGACCGATCTTGTTCAAGTTGCAGGCCTTGGCGCAGCTAAACTGCCAACAGGCAGCGACTGTCAAAAATTGAGAGAGATTTGCATTTTGATTTTGTTATATTGGTTCGTTCTGATAGATGCAGTTGCAACTTCCCGGCAGAGGACGAAAAACAAGAAACCTTGCGAGCTCGTTTGGCCAGACATTCGGAAACAACTCTCGCTTCAACTTGCGTAACCTGCCCTCACCGCGAGGCCGGCTTTTGCGGTACGCTGTTCAGGTCGCCTTCGGGAGATTTGGAAGCAGACAACCAGTCCGGCTGGCAGCACTTCGCTACAGCCCGCGTCGGCGAGCAGATCGTCGCTCGAAATCAGCCGTACGACGACGTATTCGTACTTTGCGCGGGCTGGGCTTTCCGATACTTCCAGCTCTCCGATGGCCGCAGGCAAATCCTGAAATTCCTGCTGCCGGGAGATCTCTTTTCCTCTATCGCCATCTTCGAAGGGACCTTCCAGTTTTCGGTCAAGGCATTGACCGAAGTTCAGCTAAGCGGATTCTCTCGTTCCGAGATCAACACGAAGTGCCTCACCAGTCCCGGCGTTCAATCGGCCATCGCGAGCTCCTGCATTGCCGACCATCGTGATGCGACTGAGCTTCTTACCTCATTGGGCCAACGATCGGCCGAGGAACGCATTGCCCATCTGCTTCTGCATTTGATGCCGCGCATTGCGGCCCGAAACGTGATCCGCGAACAACGCTACCCGTTTCCGTTGCGTCAGCAGCACATCGCCGACGCGGTCGGACTGACCTCGGTCCATGTCAGCCGGATATTCGGTCTCTTTCGCGATCGTCGCATCGTCACATTGTCCGAGGGCGTCCTGCAGGTTTTCAACCTTCCGGAACTGGAGAGGATCGGGTCGCTGCAATGACTGCTCCGCCCGGAGCAATCCCGAAAACGGTCAATTCGGGCGCGGCGCCAGGGACCGCTCGCGCAACCGATAGAACTGGACGGCCTTCATGGCGGTTTCCGGCTTGAGTCGCAGGAAGGTTTCAAGCAGCCTGTCGAGATCGCCCGCCGATCTCTCTGCCCGCGCCTGCAGCAAGAGGATCGCCTTGGTCGTTTTCCAGGTCAAGCCGGCGGCCTTGGTCAGGACGAGAATCTGCTCCGACCTTTCTTCAACGAGTGCCCGCTCCACGAGGCCAACGGGAAGGTCGCTGATAACCGACAGCGCAAGCGCGGCTTCAGCGAACTTCCCCGAGCTGGCAAAACCCAAAAGCGCGGTTTCATCCAGTTTTCCGGCGTCGCCGAGAGACCGAACCCGATCGCGCGCCTTCGCGAACTCAGCCGACATTTCCCTGGTCTGCGTCTGCAGATGACTGGCCGCCCGGGTGACGATTTCGGCCATCTGGGTGGCCTTGCGCGGATCCTCTTTCGCGAGTCTTTGTCTCAGCGATTCGGAGGCATCGGCGAAAAGCTTCAAAAGATGTCGCCGCGGAATTTCGCTCCTGGACCAGGTGCAAGCCGCCAGATCATCGTCGCTCGACGACCGTCGCACCAGCGAGCAATAGCCAAATTCGGAGAACGACGCGCCCGGATTTCCCGCCGTGCTCAAGACAACCTCCCGGTTCCCCCTCTCCAGGAGTATGTCGGTCACCGATTCCGGGACAACCTTGCGGGTCGATATGGCAAGTAAATGATGCTGGCTCTTGCTTCTCGCACCTTCCGCAAGCGTCGTTTCATCCAGATGCTCCGAGTGCGAAAGTATTGGACGGGCAACATCGATAGCGTCGTCGAGCGCCAACCGGCGCAATATCCGCGGCGGCGCGGCGGAGCTGTTCGCCAGAAACTCCGCGAAATGAACGCGCGCGGACGTTTCGATTTCATCGACGAGCTGATGCATGACGGAGTCGAACAGCACGGTCTGTTCGCTCGAAAGACTTGCGGATGTCGACACGAAGAGATCGGCGACGCGCCGCAATATCGAGGCGCGGCGCCCGATATCGCTACCTGCGACCGCCGCTTCAAGCTCGTCGATCAGCGATTGGCTCGCGATCACGATTCATGCCCCCGGAGAAGCCCACCCGATCGCATCCCGCACGGGAACGAATTCTGCTCAGGCCGCTTCATCTGCCCGCACGATCAGTTCAAGCGCAGAAAAGTCGAGTTCCGCCAGCGGGCGCGGCCGGCCAAACAGGTAACCCTGAACGTAGTTGACGCCCTGGACCCGGAGCAACTCAAGCTGAGCGTCTGTTTCCACACCCTCGGCGGTCACGGCAATTCCCAGCCCGCGGGCCAGCGTGAAGATCGACGCTACCACGGCGACACACTCCGATCGAGTCAGCAGCCCTTGCGTAAAGGACTTGTCGATTTTTATCTTGTCGAATGGAAACAACAGCAGATAACTGAGCGATGCGTATCCGGTTCCGAAGTCGTCGAGGGCAATCGTGACGCCGATGTTCTTGAGCTGCTGGATGACCAGAACGTTGCTTTCCTTCCCCTGCAAGAGCAACGATTCGGTGATTTCCAGTTCCAGCCGTTCCGGCGGCAGCCCCGAATCGACCAATGCGCACAGAATCAGGTCAAATAGCGCACCCGAGCGGAATTGGCCGGCCGACAGGTTGACCGCGACCTTGATATTCTCCGGCCAGGAAACCGCATCTGCGCACGCTTTTTGCAAAATCCATTGGCCCAGCGGCTCCATGAGGCCGGTTTCTTCAGCGATGCCGATGAACTGGTCCGGATACAACAATCCCGCCAGGGGATGACGCCATCTGACCAACGCTTCCATTCCACAGAGCCGTGACGTTCTGGTGTCGAACAGCGGCTGGTAATGCAGCTCAAATTCGTTGCGCGATAGCGCCGCTCGCATATCGTTGATGATCTGGAGCCGCGTTGTGGCCTTCTCGCTCAAATCTTCCTCAAAGAAACTGAAGCTGTTACGCCCTTCGGACTTCACGCGATATAGCGCAAGGTCGGCCTTCTTGAGCAACTCCGCCGCATCGGTGCCATTCGCAGGGGCAAGCGCGATGCCGATGCTGGTTCCCACGGACACTTCCTGCCCGTCCAGAACAAACGGCTTTGCCACGATTTCCAGCGTCTTTACGGCCAGCGCGATAGCCTCTTCCCTCTGATCCCTGGTATCGGTCTGGATGATCGCGAATTCATCGCCGCCAAGGCGCGCGACGATGTCGGTCTCACGAAGCGACGATTTCAAGCGGCCAGCGAGCTCCTTCAGCAGGTTGTCTCCAGCGGCATGCCCCAGAGTATCGTTGACGTGCTTGAATCCATCGAGATCGAGGATGTGGATGGTTAGCGTGCCTTGCTGTTGCTGCTGCATGTGAGCCAGCGCCCGATCCATCTGCTCCCGCAAGGCCGCCCGGTTCAAGAGGCCGGTCAGCGCGTCATGCGTGGCGGCATAGGAAATCTGGGCTTCGGCGCGCTTTCGCGCGGTGATATCGACCCGGATGGCCATATAGGCGATCGGCTTGCCGTTAGTGTCGAGTTGCGGGGTGATGACCGTATCGACCCAATAGAGCGACCCGTCTTTGGCCTTGTTGCAAAGTTCACCGCGCCAGACTCCGCCCTTTGCGATGCAGCGATACATCTCGCGGAAAAACGCCTTCGAATGCGTGCCGGAATTCAGAACGCGGTGGTCGCGCCCCAGCAATTCCGCACGGGAATATCCACTGATCTTGCAGAAATTTTCGTTTGCATAGGTGATGGAACCGCGCAGATCGGTCACCGCTACGATGACGGCCTGATCGATTGCATATTGTTTCTCCAGCAGTTCCTGCCTGGCAGTTTCGGCGCGTCCTTCTGCGAGCGACGCATCGGTAATGTCCTTGTGGATCTCTACCGATCCGCCGTCGGGCATGGGATGGCGGCTGACCGAGATGATCGTCCCATTCCTGAGTTCGTCGGTGGCGTGATGGGTCTGCCCGGACGCGGCATTGCTCAAGCAGTCGGCGACGTATTTTGTCGCATTCAGCGGACAATAAGACCCGGCTACACGGCTGTTGAGGATGTCGTGCAGCGGCGTCCCGGCTCTCGTCTGCACCGGTGCAAGTCCGTACATTTCGGCATATTGGCTATTGCTAACCAGAACCCTGAGGTCTGCATCGAAAATACACAGACCGTGCGGCGTGCTTTCGATCGCCGTCCTCAACAGCATCTCCGAGTGCGTCTGCAGCGATTCCGCGCGCGCGCCAAAAGTGAGCCGGCGAAGGCCTAAACGGGGCAGCCCCAAATGTCTTTTCAACAGTTTCATCATACGGTCTTCTTGATGAAACTCATCTCACCTGGGCTTATTTAAAATTGCATTGAAACATCGACCGAGCCGTCGGACTCGTCCCCGATTGGCGCTTTATGGAATGTCTGAGTTAACCCTCCGGCGCCTCGCCTTGATCTGTATTCTTAACCTGGATCAATTCGAAGGTGCCCCGGTCGGGGAATCGGACCGGCGCGTGCTCCTTCCAGTTCAAGGTTCTCCGGCTTCGTTCGGACGAGCCGGGGGACCCGCTGATTCAGGCCGCCACGTTCAACTGCTTCTCAAATTCCTCATACGCGGAGATCGCGTCCGCCGCATACATCAGCGACGGGCCGCCGCCCATATAGACGGCCATGCCAAGCGTCTCCTCCACTTCCTGACGGGTGGCGCCGAGCTTGACCAGGGTCTCGGTATGGAAGCCGATGCAGCCGTCGCAGCGGGTTGCAATGCC
>JAJYAH010000579.1 GCA_021779635.1 Pseudomonadota bacterium
CGCGATCACGCCGGTGGCAAAGGATTGCGGATAGCCGTAGCGGCGCATTTCCGGATAGGCCACCGCCGAGAAGGTCGCAGCCGTCGCAACCGACGAGCCGGAAATCGCCGCAAAGCCGCCGCAGGCCGCGATGGTCGCGATTCCCAATCCGCCCTTCCAGTGGCCGACGAAGGTGTTGGCGGCGCGGAACAGTTCGCGGCTGATGCCGGAGACCGAGACGAAGGCGCCCATCAAAAGGAACATCGGGATGACGCCAAAGGAATAATCCGTCACCGTGCGCATCGTGGTCTGACCGACCAGTTTCAGCGCCGGGGCAAAGCCGGTGAGATAGCCGAACCCGGTGATGCCGACGAGGCCCATCGCCATGCCGACCGGCACGCGGAGCAGCATCAGCGCGAACAGACTGACAAAGCCCGCGAGGGCAACGGCCCCGTTGCTCATGCCGGCCTACTCCACCGTCTTGATTTTGAGATCGTGCATCTGATCCGGATGGAAAATCAGCCGCCAGGTCCGGATCGCGATCAGCAGCACGGCCGAGACATCGCCGATCCACGACACCAGAAAGAACGGCCAGATCGGCACCTGCATATCCATGGTCACGATATGATCGGCACGCGTGCTCACCACCTTGTCGAACAGCGTATAGGTCTGCACCGTCACCACGAACAAGAGCACCAGGGTTGCGAACACGTCGATCCAGCGCTGGTATTTCGGCGTCGCATTGGCCCAGACCAGATCAACGGTGATGTGGGTGCCGCGATAGCTGGTGGCGGCGATGCCCCAGAAAATCAGGATCCCTAGCAGGAACTGGCCGAAATTGTAGTAGTCCGGAATCGTGACCGCGAAAAACTTGCGCATGAACACCGCGGTAAAGGTATTCAGCGCGACGACGCCGACAAAGAACGCTGCGATCCATTCGATGGAATCGATGAAGCGGTCCATGGCGCCCTTGCGGACCGGTTCGGGCGAGGCGGTGAGCAGGCCTTCTGGAGTCACTTCGGGATTGGCAGTCATGATCGACCCGTGCTTGATCCAGTCTCGTCATGGCCGGGCTTGTCCCGGCCATCCGCGTCTTGCTTCGTCGACACATCAAAGACGTGGATGCCCGGGACATCTAGCGCGAAGACGCGCTTCGCGCTTTTGCCCGGGCATGACGACGTCAACGGCGTCCGACGCGCCTAAATCCCCGCCCCATACTTCTTCAGCGCCGCCTGCAGATCGGCATCGATGGCCGCGGCGTCGCCGCCTGCCTTCTTCACCGCCTCGGCCCAGCTGTCGTGCAGCGGCTTCACCGCCTGCTTCCACTCGGCGAGTTGCTCCGCCGTCAGCGGATAGACCTCATGGTCGGGCAAGGCCTTCATCTTGACGCGGCCGTTGGCCTCGAAATCGGTCCAGGGATCGGTGACCCTGGAGGCCCATTCCGGCGTGCAGTGATCGTCGATGACTTTCTTCTGCGCCGGCGACAGCGAATTGTATTTGTCCAGGTTGATGTTGTAGGTGAATACCGTCGTATAGAGCGGCACGTCCATGTGATACTTCACGACCTTGTCGATGCCGAACAGGAAGATCGATCCCCAGGGGAAGGTGATCTCGTCGGCGACGCCGCGCTCGATCGCGTCGCGCGCTTCCGGAGCCGAGGCCTGAACATTGGTGCCGCCGAACATTTTCACCATCTCGCCGATGGTGCTCTGCGCCGGCCGCACTTTCAGCCCCTTGAGATCGGTCGGCACCAGAATTTTCTTCTTGCCGTGCAGCGCACCGGGATCGTGGATGAACGCGAAGCAGAGATGGGTGTCCTTCATCTCGGTCGGCGCATATTTGTGGTACCACTCGTTCAGCGCCAGGGTGCCTTTCTTGCCGTCGGAGAACACGAAGGGAAGCTGACCGGCGGCGGCGATCGGGAAGCGGCCGGGCTGATAGCCGGGATTGACATAGGTGATGTCGGCGATACCGTCGCGCGCCATGTCGTAATGGTCGAAGGCCTTGCCGAGCTGTTCGGAGGGAAATACCGAAATCTTGATGGTGCCGCCCGAGGCTTTCTCGATATCGGCAGCCCATGCCTGCGTCGCCGGTACCAGCGGATGCGCCGGGGGTACCCACAGCGACACCTTCATGTTGACGGTCTTGTCCTGCGCCAGTGCAGGCGTCACGCTGGCGGCCAACAGCAGCGCCAAAATCGCTTTTCTCATCGACATTCTCTCCCTTTGAGCGTGAGGGCGGGCTTCAGTGCCCGATCTTGTTAATTAACATGTTATCTAGTTTGTCGGTTTTTTCAAGCCGGATGTCGGGCCCGGTACCTCCTTGCCGGTCACGAAAAATCGGTCACGCAATATTCCTGCAGTGCAGCGGAATCGAGCATGTGGTTTCGTACCAACGTCCGTTGCGAAATTTGTTATATGATATAATTATTATTGCAAGCCTGCCGCAAGCGTTGCCTTCGGGCGTTGCCTTGCAGCCTACACGAACCCCGGGGAGCAAGCATTGCGGACAAAAGTAGCAATCATAGGCGCCGGGCCAGCGGGATTGCTGCTGGGACAATTGCTTCACACCTACGGAATCGACAACGTCATCCTGGAGCGCCAGACGCCGGATTATGTGCTCGGCCGCATCCGCGCCGGTCTGCTTGAAGAAGGAACGGTGGCGCTGCTCGATCAAGTGGGCGCGGGCCAGCGCGCGCACCGCGAAGGCCTGATCCACCATGGCGTCGAGCTTGCTTTCGGCGGTGCGCGCCATCGCATCGACATGACATCCGCCACCGGCAAGACCGTGATGATCTACGGCCAGACCGAGGTGACGCTCGATCTGATGAACGCGCGCAAGGCTGCCGGCCTCACCACGATTTATCAGGCCGCCGACGTCAAGCCGCATGACTTCGACACCGATCATCCACGCGTTTCCTTTGTCAGGGACGGCGTCGGCCACGAGATCGCCTGCGATTTCATCGCCGGCTGCGACGGCTTTCACGGCGTCAGTCGTGCGAGCGTCAAGCCTTCGGCGATCGAGACCTTCGAACGGGTCTATCCGTTCGGCTGGCTCGGCATCCTGTCGGAGACGCCGCCGGTCTCGAACGAATTGATCTACACCAACCATGCGCGGGGATTTGCCCTCTGCACCATGCGCTCGACCCATCGCAGCCGCTATTATGTGCAATGTCCGCTCGACGACCGCATCGAACAATGGCCGGACGAGCGGTTCTGGGACGAGTTGAAGCGAAGGTTGGACCAGAAGGCGGTCGACGAACTCGTCACCGGGCCATCGATCGAGAAGAGCATCGCGCCGCTGCGCAGTTTCGTCGCCGAGCCGATGCGGTTCGGCCGCATGTTCCTCGCCGGCGACGCCGCGCACATCGTGCCGCCGACCGGTGCCAAGGGACTGAACCTTGCCGCCAGCGACGTGCATTATCTGTCGCGTGCGTTGCGCGAATTTTACGACGAGAAATCCTCCGCCGGCATCGATCGCTATTCCGAAACGGCGCTGGCGCGGGTCTGGAAGGCGGTTCGCTTCTCGTGGTGGATGACCGCGATGCTGCATCGGTTTCCCGACACCGAAGGTTTCGGCGCGCGAATTCAACTGGCCGAATTGAATTATCTGGTCGGCTCGCAAGCGGCGATGGCGTCGCTGTCGGAGAATTACGTCGGCCTGCCGTATTAAGCGGCTAATACGTCGGCTCGATCTGGCCGACGCCGTTCGTTTTAAACGAGTGCCGAAATCTCGTTTTAAACTTTGTATTCGGTGCATTTCACGCATGGATCGCGTTCAATAGGGAATGTGTCGTCAACACGAGCTTCCCGCATGACCTCCACCGATATTCCCGACGGCTTCGAGCCCCATTTCCGCAAGAGCCCGCTGACCGATCCCTGGGAGCCGTTATATTCGAAGCGGACGGATAACGCCGTGATCATCGGATTGCGGCTCGCCAAACCACATACCAACGGCCGCGGCCTGATTCACGGCGGATTGATCGCAGCCCTTGCCGACAACGCGATGGGCTATAGCTGCGCGCATCAGATGGGCGGAGCGTCTTCGCTGGTGACGATCGGGCTCGCGGTCGATTTCGTCGGCACCGCGCAGGTCGGACAATGGCTCGCGGTCGAGACCGACGTGATCAAGACCGGCAGCACGATCTGCTTTGCGCAAAGTTTCATCAAGGCCGATGACGCCGTGATTGCGCGGGCCAACGCGACGTTCCGGGTGGTGCCGAAAAAGGACGCCGTCGTCGCAGGGCGCGCCTAGCGCGAGCCCGGAAGCCTTGAGATTCCCCGAACGACCGTTAGCCGAAATGCCAATCGCTTGTCTCGGTGACGAGATCGATGAAGGTCCGCACCTTGGACGACAGCAACCGGGACGTCGGATAGACGATATGGATCGGCAACGGCGGCGGTTCGAATTTTGCCAGCACGATCCTGAGCCGTCCGCCCTTGATCGCGTCGGCCGCCTGATAGGCCAATACCCGCGTCAGGCCGCCATCCTGCTCGGCATACTGGATCGCGGCGTCGGCGCTGTTGGTGCTGAACCGCGGCGTGCACGCCACGCGGATCTCGCGGTCATCCCTGACAAAGCGCCAATCCGGCGACGCGCTGATGGCGCCGAACTGAATCGTTTCGTGCGACGCAATCACCTCCGGCGTCGTCGGCTCGCCGTGCTGCTTGAGATAGTTGTTCGAGGCGACCACGATCCGCCGCATCTCGCCGACGTGGCGCGCCACCAGGCTGGAATCTGGAAGATGGCCAATCCTGACGGCGAGATCGACGCCCTCCTCCACCAGATTGATCATGCGATCCGACAACCGCAATTCGCCGCTGACCTCGGGAAAGCGTGTCAGATACGCCGACATCACCGGGCTGACATGGAGGCGTCCGAATCCGACCGGCGCCGAGACCGCCAGCCGCCCGTTCGGCCGCGTGCGTTCATCCTGCGTCGAGCCTTCGGCTTCCTCGACATCGGCGAGAATACGGCGGGCGCGCACCAGATAGCGTGCGCCGACATCGGTCAGCGTCACCGATCGCGTGGTCCGCTGCAATAATCGCGCGCCGAGACGATCCTCGA